>JANTFH010000073.1 GCA_024763535.1 Thermodesulfobacteriota bacterium | reverse complement strand
ATTTCTGGACAGTGCCGTCGTATGAGACCCATAATCAGTGTCGTATATTAATTACGGATACAGCTACCGGTACCTTCACCGATGAAAGCGATGCCCCGTTTGCCATTGTCGCGGCTGACAGCTGCAATTTTGCCACGCCCATAACCCTGGGACATCATCAAGGCAGCCTGCGCTGTGCTACAAATGATGGCGGGTTATTTTGTCAGGAGTTGTGCGGCAGCTATGATCTCCAACCTGACGTCTGGTATTCTTACACGGCCCCCTGCAACGGCGAACTTCGGGTTGACACCTGCGGCACCAATGATTCCAGCGGGGTCGACGGCGGTTTGGATACGGTGGTCTCACTGCATACACGTTGTCCGCAAATTCAGGTTCCCGGCACTGATGTCTGCAACGATGACTGGTCGGCCTGGGCCAACCCGCCCTATAGCTGCCCGCTTGATCAGGACTACGGCCGGGATTCTTTTGCCAGCATCGCCATGGCAGCCGGTGATTCGGTGCTGATCAGGGTTTCGCGATATGCAGATGTACGCCCGAAAGACTACTTTATAAACCTCTCTTTCTACCCGCCCCTGTGTCAATATGACACCAACTGTGATCGCGATGTTGATGGAGAAGATCTGGCATATTTCATCACTCTTTTCCAGTTTGGAGGTGATATTGACATGCAGGGTCTGGCTGCCAGTTTTGGTCTGCGTAAGTGTGGTACAGTTGAATGAAATATAACCCGGGAGGTTGTCCGAGAGAGTCATTTTCCCAATTCTGTGTTGTTTTCGGTCAACCTTCTGAACCGAATTATTTGAGCTGATGCATCCGGTTCTTTTTCATCTGAATTTATTCGGGCATTCGTTACCTGTATATGCTTACGGGACCATGCTCATGCTGGCCATTGTCAGCGGCTGGATGCTGGCGCTGCCGGCCCTGAAAAAGCAGGGGTTCCTTGCGGAAAAGGTCGTGATTGTGGTTTTTGTCGGCTTGGTGGGGGCTGTTACTGTTGCCCGGTTGTTTTATGTTCTGACCAACTGGGCGGTTTTTTCCCCCGACCTGCCGCTCTCATTTTTTGATTTCGGCCGCCGCCAGGGTCTGGTTGCTTACGGCGGCTATCTGGGCGGTTTTCTTGCCAGTTATCTGGTTACCCGGGTTTACGGCTGGAACTGGTTCAGTTTTGCTGATGCCGCAGCACCCTCACTGGCCAGCGGTCTCGGGTTAACCCGGATCGGCTGTTTTTTGGCTGGTTGCGATTACGGGTGTCCGACTTCGACCTGGCTGGGCATCGCCTTTCCCAAAAATAGTTTCGCCTATTATGATCACCTTTCCCGGGGCCTGATCGGCTCCCAGAGTTCTCAATCCCTGCCGGTTCATCCGACCCAGCTCTACGCCGTTGGCGCCGGTTTGCTGATCTGCTTGATATTGTTGATTATTTACAAAAAATTTCATACTTACAAAGGCTTAACCTTTGCCTGCTTTCTTCTTTTATATGGAATTTTTCGTTTCAATGTTGAATTTATCCGGGGTGATGCCGATAGAGGTTTTTTCTTTGGCGTTACGACTTCCCAATGGTTGGCCATACTGACCATAGCCTGGGCTTTATGGATTCTTAAAAAGAACTTTTATGATGCTGTCTAAGGGTTCTCTCGGCATCTGCTTTGGCGCCGCCAGTACCGGGATTGTCTACCTGGAAAAAGAGGGCCGGTGCCGGCAGGTCATTATAAGAAGTGAGAATCAGCCCCATGGGGGCCGGCCGCAGCAGGTTCTCACCCGGCTCGAATCTATGTTCTCCGGTCTGAAGACTTTGAAAATCTGCACTACGGGCCGTGAATCAAGAAACACCGTCAACCTGACAACCATTCCTGAAGCCGAGGCTTTGGAGTGGGCCTGTCGTTATATCCTGCCGGAAAAACATCCTTACCGCCGGGTTATCAGCGCCGGCGGCGAGACCATCATGCTCTATATCCTGGATCAAAATGGCCGGATCGAGGATGCCCGTTCCGGCAGCAAATGTGCTTCCGGAACAGGTGAATTTTTCCTTCAGCAACTTCGGCGCATGGCAATAGATCCGGATGAAGCCTGCAGGATGCAGGTGCCGGAAAAAATTTTTAGCGTTTCCGGGCGCTGCTCGGTTTTTTGTAAAAGTGACTGTACCCATGCTTTGAACAGCGGCATTCCTAAAGTCCAGGTGGTCGCTGGTTTTTCCCGAATGATGGCCGCTAAAATTCTGGAACTATGGGAAAAATTACCGCCGCAACCAACCCTGTTGATCGGCGGCTGCAGCCGTAACTCCTTGCTTTACCACTATCTCAGCCAAACTATTGAAGATCTTCTGATCCCCCGGCAAGCTACCTGTTTTGAAGCTCTAGGGGCGGCGCTTCGGGCTTCTGATATGCCAACCCGGCCCTGGCCGGGTTCAAATAATCTGCTTTCTGAACGTCGGACACATTACCGGTTTCTCAAACCACTTTCAGCTTCTGTCGGGATGGTGGAGTTTAAGAAACAGATATCGGTTGCGGCCCGGCCCGGTGATAAGGCTATCCTCGGCCTGGATGTCGGTTCGACTACAACCAAGGGTGTGGTCATGCGCCGCCGGGATCGAGCAATCCTAGCAACTGAATATATCCGGACAAACGGTGATCCGGTTGGTGCCGCCCGTGCAACTTATGTGGCTCTCTCGCAACAACTTAAAGTTCAGATAAAAATAGAAGGGCTTGGGATTACCGGTTCCGGTCGGAAAATAGCCGGGCTTCATGCCCTGAGCCCCGGGGTTATCAATGAAATTAGTGCCCATGCCGCCGGCGCCGTCTGGTTTGAGCCCCGGGTGGATACCATCTTTGAAATTGGGGGCCAGGATGCAAAATATATAGATATGACCAATGGCATACCCGGTAGCTATGCCATGAACGAAGCCTGCAGTGCCGGAACCGGCTCTTTTCTTGAGGAATCTGCCCGGGAAGATCTGGGGCTGCTACCTGAAGATCTGGCCGACCTGGCTCTGCAGAGCCGCAAGCCGCCTGATTTCAGCGATCAGTGTGCGGCTTTTATCGGCTCTGATATTAAACGGGCGATTCAGGATGGCATTCCGCGTCAGGATATCATTGCCGGAATGGTCTATTCGGTCTGCAGAAATTATCTCAATCGGGTTAAGGGAAATCGACCGATCGGAGAAAGGATCTTTATGCAGGGCGGAACCTGTTACAACCGGGCCGTACCGACAGCCATGGCGGCCCTGACCGGTAAACGGATCATAGTACCCCCGGATCCCGGATTGATCGGGGCTTTCGGTGTGGCTCTGGAGGTGGAACGTCGGATAAGCGGTGGAATATTAGTAAAACAGATATTTAATTTAGATGAACTTGCCCAAAGAAAATTGGCCCCGGCAAACACTTTTATCTGCAGGGGCAGTTCTGACTGTGATGGCGGCTGCGAAATCACCCGTTTTAAGATTGACGATCGTTCCTATCCCTTTGGCGGCAGTTGCCGCCGTTATGAGGTCGAATGTTTACCGGGCAGTAAAAAAAATACGGGCCTTGATCTGGTGGGATGGCGTGAAAAGCGGGTCTTTCAGGGTGTGCTGCCGGCAGCTTCGGAGGATGAACGATCGACAGTAGGCATGAACCGGAGTTTTCTTCTTCACACTTATTTTCCTTTCTATAAACGTTTTTTCAGTGAGTTGGGATTCAGGCTGGTAATTCCCGAGTCAGCCACTGAAAAGGGGGCTAGCCGATCGGGTGCGGCTTTCTGCTATCCCGCTGAGTCAGCCCATGCCTATGCCGCATCTCTGTTGCAGCTCAAGCCCGATTTTATTTTTCTTCCTTTAGTCCGCCAGGCCAGCAATGAAACGGAAAACGCGACTGCCTGTACCTGTGTTTTTGTTCAGGGCGAACCGTTTTATCTGCGCACAGCTTTCCCAGAATTGAAATCAGCTAAAGTTTTAACCCCGACCCTCGATTTTGCCCGACCGCTTTTTGCCAACCTACCGGCTTTTATTGATACGGTTACTCGAATGGGCTTGAGAAATGAGCAGGCCGCGCCTGCATTAAAAGCGGCAATTCGGGAGCAGGAACTTTTTTTTGTTGATCTTCAAGAGGCTGGTAAACAGGCCCTTGAGGAGATGTCGGAGGCCGATGCAAACCCGACCATCGTTCTTTTCGGTCGGCCTTATAACAGTTTCACCGGGTCTGCCAACCAGAGTATTCCAATCCGCTTCAGCTCCCGCGGCTGTCGGGTTTTACCTTACGACTTACTGCCTTATAATGAACAAAAACTTGCGGATGAGCAGAATATTTACTGGGGTATGGGGCGTATGCTGCTGCAAGCTGCTGAATTTGTCAAAAGACAGCCTCATCTTTTTGCGGTTTATATAACCAATTTCTCCTGTGGGCCCGATTCTTTTCTGCTCAGCCATTTCCGCGACTGTATGGGTTCTAAACCGGCCTTAATTTTGGAATTGGACAACCATACGGCGGCAGCCGGCCTGGAAACCAGAATCGAGGCCTTTCTTGATATTGTTCAGGCATTCAGGCAGGGGCTGCGGTCATCAGGGGCTAATGCAAAAAAAAGCCGCCATTCCGAAAAAGACCACCAGCTGGCATCATTTGCCTTGAAGGAGCGGAAACCGGGGGTTCAGATTGCGGCAGATAAGTGGCTTCATCTCAGTGATGAGCGGGTCCGGGTTTTAGTTCCGTCAATGAGCCGTTACGGAACGCCACTTCTGGCCGGGGCCTTTCTCAGGATTAATGTCAGGGCTAAAGTGCTGCCGCCGGCTGATCCGGCGGTGCTGCAGCGGGGGCGGGAGAACTCTTCCGGTAAAGAGTGCCTGCCTTTGCAGACAACCCTTGGTTCAATCCTTGAATACCTGGAAAACGACCGCCCATCCGGAGAAGTTTCGGTTTATTTTATGGCCAGTTCCGAAGGCCCCTGCCGTTTCGGCCAGTACCATGTCTTCAGTCAGAAGGTGATCAGACGAAAACAGTTTGCGGATGTCGCTCTGCTCTCTCCATCTTCTCTCAACGGCTATGCCGGCTTAGGCCGTCGTTTCATGCTCGCGGCCTGGAGAGCTCTAGTTATAGGTGATATCTTTGATGAAATGTGGTCTACGCTTATGGCTGCCGCGGTCGACCGGGAGTCGGGTCTGCATGTCCTGAACCGGGAGTTTGGGGAGGTGCTTTCGGTGATCGCTGAAGACCAGGCAGTTATTCTCAGACAGCTATCCAGAAGTGCCGTCAAACTGCAGAAAATTCCCTTGCAAAAAAAATATTCTGAAATAGCGAAAATTTCTCTGGTAGGGGAGATTTATGTGCGTCATGATCCGCTGTCCCTGCAGGGGTTAAACGAATATCTGGCCGATCAGGGTTTTATTGTCCGGACCGCCGGGAACAGTGAATGGTTTGAATATGTGGATTGGTTGATCAGAAACAATATTGAAGGTCGGCGCACATTAAATTTCCGGCAGCAGCTGTGGGCGAAGCAGAAGATTAAGCGTATGATTAAAAACCGCCTGGCCCCGTCCGGTCTTTTTTATCATGATGTCGGCAGTACCGAAGCCATTCTGGAGGTCGGAGAAAAATTTGTCTCACCCGACCTGACCTGCGAAACCATTCTAACCGTTGGTTCCGCCCTGCATGATATTCTTGATCCGGCCTGCGGGGTTATCTCGATCGGTCCCTTTGGCTGTATGCCGTCGCGTATGGCTGAAGCGATCTTAAATGAAGTCTTGACCGCGGCTGAAAAAAGAAAATTGACCAATGGCCGTGCTATCAAATCCGCCGTTTTACTTCAGAGTGAGCGTCGACTGCCTTTTCTGGCCCTCGAAACCGACGGGAATCCCTTTCCTCAGATAATTGATGCCCGCCTGGAAATTTTTCTGCTTCAGGCAAAACGCCTACAGTCTATGATGGCAGAGGTGTAGATGAAAGCAATGTTCCGGCAAAATCAAAATAACCCGGTTCGATCCGGCCGGTTGCCCTTCCGGTTGCAGTATGATCTGGCCGCCCCGCTTCTCAGTGCATTGTTGCTCTGTCTCAGTTTTAATTGGTACCGGGGCCAGTTTTTAGCAGCTTTTGCATTGATTCCGCTCCTGGCTGCCGCTGAGCGATCTTCCTGCAGCCGGGCTTTTCGGCAGGGTTTAATTGCCGGTTTTGTTTTCTATTTCATTGAACTGCACTGGATAGGTCAGGCCATCTCCACCTATACCAGCCTGCCTGGTTTTCTGGTTAACCCGGTATTATGCCTTTTGGCCCTTTACCTGGGGTTCTATGTTGCTCTTTTTTCATCTCTCTGGCAATTTTTCAGAGTTTTCGAATCCAAAAGAGTGTATGTCATAACGGCGATTCTTGCCGCTGCCGCCGGTTGGCTTTTACTCGAAGATATCCGCAGCCGATTGCTTGGTGGTTTTCCCTGGCACCCCCTGGCCCTGACTCAGGTTGATATGCCCGGAGTTAAAGGTCTGTTTGCCTACGGCGGAGTCAGGTTGATCTCGGCTCTGATTATCATGGTTAATGCAGGATTTTATCTGCTACTGGAAAATATTCGGCAAAACCGTCCCTGGCAATTATGCAAGGCAGCCATTTTACTGCTTTTGATACTGACCGCAGTTTTTTTTATCCCCGGTTACCGGCTGCCCCCGGAAAACCCCACCGGAACGTACGGAAAACCTTTACGAGTCACAATTATTCAGCCAAATATTCTACAAGGAGACAAATGGCGGCGCGAAAAACGACCGGCCATTATCGAGAAAATGCTCTCAATAAGTACGCCGAAAGATCAGGCCGCAATCGATCTGATGGTCTGGCCAGAAGCCTCACTGCCCCTCTTTCTTGTAAGAAACGGGCAGGTTTTCAAACGGCTTTTACGTTTTGTCCGACACTATAATCTTCACCTTATGGTTGGCGGCCCCGGTTATGCCAAACCAACCCGTAAGCAGCCGGCAACCATTTACAATAGTACTTTTCTGATTTCCCCCAACGGCAAACTGCATACCTACAATAAAGTCAAGCTCGTACCTTTCGGAGAAGTTACTCCTTTAGTCTCAATTTTCCCATTTCTCAACAAGGTAGTTCCCGGTCCGGATTGCACTCCTGGTGCCGGAGTGAAAAACTTTGTGCTTGGAGAACAAAAATTTGCCCCTTCAATCTGTTTCGAAGGGATTTTTCCGGTTTTCACTGCTCGTTTTTTTGCGGCCGGGGCCGGTTTTCTGGTTAGTCAGACCAACGATTCCTGGTTCGGCAAGTCCCAGGGTCCGCTTCAGCACCTGAAAAACCTTCGCCTTCGGGCATTGGAAAACCGCTGCTATATTATTCGTTCTGCCAACACCGGTATTTCAGCCGTTATTGACCCCGGCGGCCGGGTCGTAAAAAGTCTGAATCTTAACCAGAGCGGTTATCTAGAAGCCGTTGTCTATCCGTGCCTGAAGCCGACATTTTATGCTCAACATCCTTATCTGCCAACAATCATTGCCCTCTTGATTTTGTGCCTAAGCCCGATTTTTGTGGTCTTAAAAAAAATTAAAAGTGATAATTGAACTAAATCTACTAGACTTTAGAGATTCATCTTCATTTTCGCCGACTGTTGGCCACGGGCCTCCGGCTTCGACCATCCCATTTTTGACGTAGACTGCCAAGCCCGGAAAATTTGCCCGTTGAAGTGAATCTCGCACCGGCATAGCCGGTGGCTTTATGAGGGCCCCTAGAAGGGGCCATTGGTAGTCATTGGTAGCTAGTCGAACTTAAGTAATTTTAACTGACTTTTGTCTGACTCGTCCTGATGTTTTATATAGGCGCGTATGGTCTCTTAGTCACGACCTATGGTACTTACATTCCCACTTTACATGTGATAGACTCTGATACTCTGTCATGATACCCCCTTCTTAAGACTGCCCTTCATAGGGACCCTCAAGATGGGAAATGGGTGGAAAAAGTCAGATACAAAAAATCACCTGACAAGGAAAATAGATGAAAAAAGAAAACGTGAATCTGACGGCACAGGAAAAAATGTTCGTTGAAAAGAGGGCTAAGCTTGCTCAAAGCTGGCCCATAGTCGGCTCAATGATATTTATCGTAATCTTGGTCTTTGCAGGCTGGTTATGGCTGTCAAATCCCTATCTAATCAATCCCTGGGCCGTATTCGCAGAGATCAACTCAGGTTCGATACCGCACTCCACACTCACTCTGATGGCCGCTATTCTGCCCGTTGTCATGATTACCTGCCTGTTCATTCTCATTATTGGTTTGGTCTTTTCTTTTGTAGCGTTCTCGAACGAGAGGAAGCACATTGCAATTATCCGCCGGCTGAATGCCCATCAAGGTGGCCTGAAAGAGGGAATGACTGAGAAAAAGGTGTAAAAAGCCTGAGACACTCCAGTTGACCAGCAAAGGCGCCACGGGGGGAAAGTATGAGAAAAGGACTGGGGTCGAATAAGTGACTGATCTTAAAAAAGAGCCTTACGATTTTCAGCCCGCCTACATTGCCCTTCTTGAGAGTGGAGAGCTTGAAAAAAGGGCTGAACAGGCCTTTAAGCATCTGGAAAACTGCGACCTTTGTGCACGTTGCTGCCGTGTGAATCGGCGAAAAACTATCCGGGGCACGGGGTGTCACACTGGGGAACGAGCCGTCGTACACAGTTTCAATCCACATCACGGCGAAGAAGCCCCTTTGCGGGGCTGGTCGGGTTCGGGAACCATCTTCTTTGGCTGGTGCAACCTGCATTGTGTCTATTGCCATAACGGGGAGATCAGCCAAAAGGGTCTTGGACACGAAGTGGAACCCAAAGAGCTTGCTGAAATGATGTGCGAGCTCCAAGATCAAGGGTGTCACAACCTTAACTTTGTTTCCCCGAGCCATGTAGTCGCGCCGACCCTGGCAGCACTGTTTATCGCCGCCGGTCAGGGTTTACGACTGCCGCTGGTCTTCAACGCCGGAGGTTATGGCAGTATGGAGACGCTCGCACTGCTGGATGGAGTAGTCGACATCTATATGCCTGATATGAAGTA
The DNA here is from genome assembly GCA_024763535.1 of Thermodesulfobacteriota bacterium. Lineage (GTDB taxonomy): Bacteria > Desulfobacterota > Anaeroferrophillalia > Anaeroferrophillales > Tharpellaceae > Tharpella. The sequence goes on along the minus strand of JANTFH010000073.1, from coordinate 458 downwards.
TGGTGACTCCCAAAGAGCTCGGCGATATTCGCACGTGAGCGATTACTGGGAGAAGAATAAGGCAGCCATCCGGGATATGCATCGCCAGGTGGGCGATCTGGTCATTGATGAGCAAGGTTTGGCCCGCCGGGGGCTTCTTGTTCGCCACCTGGTATTGCCGGGAGGGTTGGTGGACACGGATAAGGTGATGAAGTTTATTTCCGAAGATATCTCGAAGAACACCTACCTGAACTTGATGGATCAATATCATCCGTGTTACCAAGCATTTAAAAATCCTCCACTGGATCGCCCGATCACACGAGAAGAGTATAAAGAAACATTGAAGTTAGCCGAAAAACATGGCCTACGTCGTTTAGACCGGCGCTATCGCTTAGATTGAAGATGGAATTTATACGGAAACGGAAGACGGAAGCCACCCTACCCGGGCCGCCCGTGATAATTACTTTCTCTACGATGGC
>JANTFH010000072.1 GCA_024763535.1 Thermodesulfobacteriota bacterium | reverse complement strand
TGTCATCAAGGTGATCGTGGTGAAGAACGCTTCCGATCTGGATGCCGTTTACAGGGCGGCCGTGTCGGCTCGTACCGCCGCCATGATCGGAGTTGCAAATCATTATGCGGTGACAATCGTCACTGCAATGATGCCATTTAGGACAAACCATGAATGAAAAAATTAATGTTCTGTTTTTATGTACGGGGAATTCCTGCCGCAGTCAGATGGCGGAAGGCTGGGCCCGGGCCCTTAAGGGTGACCGGATTGACGCTTTTTCAGCCGGGATTGAAACGCACGGTCTTAACCCTTATGCCGTTAAAGTGATGGCCGAGGTTGGCGTCGACATCTCACAACAGAGCTCGAAACTGGTGGATGAACTCTTAGATATTAAGTTTGCCGCGGTTGTCACGGTTTGCGGGCATGCTCAGGAAAACTGCCCCTGGTTTCCGGGGGGCGGCAAAGTTATCCATGTCGGTTTTGACGACCCGCCCCGACTGGCCCGGCAACTGGCGGATAAAGGTGCCGATGCTGAAGCCCAGTTGGACTGCTATCGCCGGGTTCGTGATGAGATCAAAGCCTATATTGAAACCCTGCCGGAGTCCTTGAATCTATAGTGGTAATCAAATAAAAGTCGCTTGTCGCATACAACTTGTGGTTAAAGGTTTTTCTTCTCGAAAAAAGCGAAGGCGGCCAGTACGATCAGAGCAAATACGGCAATTATCAGCCAGTGGTTGAGGCCCAGGATCTGAGGCAGAGTGATTTTGCCGTAATTGCCTAAAACGATCACCTTGGCTTTCATGAAAGAGTAACTCTCGGCGTAGAGCGCCGCTCCGGCAAGCATTCCGAAAATTCCCCAGACAGCATCCAGACGGCCCTCACCCAGGGCTCCGACCGCGGTTCCGGGACAGTATCCCAAGAGTCCCCAGCCGACTCCGAAAAGTGATCCGCCGAGGAGCTGGGCGCCGATTGAGGTGCCCTTGACGCTTAAGTGGATCAGGCCGAGATCTTTCAGGGCGTAGATGCCGATCGCGGCGACAATAATTGCACTGAGCATAAATTTGAAGATGGTCATATCCAGAAAGCGCATGGCGCCGACCTGCTTGTCGTAGCGCAGAACCTGGGCTTTCTGCAGGAAAATGCCGAATAAAATACCACTCAAAAGGCCGTAGACAAGAGTCATAGTTGGTTCCTCCTGCCGCTGTAGATAAGGTTGGCAACCACAGCTCCGACCAGGAAAAACCCGGCCAGAGCGATGAAACCGCTTACTGATAGCTGAGCCAGACCGCTCATCCCGTGGCCGCTGGGTCAGCCTCCGGCCAGCCGGGCCCCGAAGAGGGCGATGATACCGCCGAAAAATGCGGCCAGGCCCCGCTTGAGCGGGTTGGAGCCGAACTGCTTTTGCCACATATCGGGAACCGCCTGAAATTTGAAATCACCGGAAAACCGGGACGAGATCAGAGCTCCGATAAAAATCCCGCCGACAAACAGAAGCTGCCAGTCCGGCAGGACTCCGGCTCCGTATTTCCCGCCTTTAGCAGTAAAGTAGGCGTTGGTCGCGGTATTCAGTCCCAGGATCTCTTCCACCCAGGCCGCCAATCGGGCAAAGGTTGTCGAAGTACCGAAAAATTTCCCCGATATCCAGACGGACAGAATAATCAGAACTCCGGTTGCGGCCCCGGCAAGATAGGGATTCCAAGTCTTTTTATTCATTTTTTCTCCTACACGTTTTCTCCTACACGGTGGATACTAATTCAAAACCGGATGCGGGGTTTCGGCGGTCGGTTTGGGGAGAACCGGATGCTCTATCCGGGGCTGTTTACCGGTAGTTGCTTTAAGGAAGGCGACCACGTCATCTACCTCTTTTCGGGTAAGTTTGCTTTCAAGCTGGGCCGTGCTCATAACCACAACTGCAGATTTCAGCGTCCAGACTTTGCCTGAATGAAAATAGGGTGCCGTCAGTTCGATGTTGCGCAGTGAGGGTGATTTAAAGTTAAATTCATCCGCCGGATCCTGGGTGACCTTGTAACGGCCCTTGTCATCAGTAACCAGACTGCTGGCCGGAACCTTAATGACGCCGAAGTTGTAGTAGTCGTCACCACCCATATTGATACCGCCGTGACAGTCGGAGCAGCCTTTGTCTATAAAGGTTGCCAGGCCTCTCTTCTCTTTGCTGTTCAGGGCCTTCTCATCCCCTTTGAGGAATAGATCAAAAGGCGAGTCCGGGGTTACCAGGGTAGCTTCAAAGAGCTCAATCGCTTTAGCCATGTTATCAAAGGTTACCGGATCCTTATCTTCAGGAAAGGCTTTTTTGAAAAGATCTATGTACTCCGGCATGCTTTTTAAGGTTTTGACTACCATCTCCGGGCGATTGTTCATCTCGACACCGGCCTGGACCGGACCCTTGGCCTGTTCCGCCAGATCCTTGGCCCGGCCGTCCCAGAACTGAGCGACATTATAGACAGAATTGAGTACGGTCGGGGCGTTGCGTGGTCCCTTACGCCATTTGTGACCGGTTGAGGTTTCCTGAAAATCGGTTCCGCCGAGGCCGACGTTGTGACAGGTGTTGCAGCTGATTAAGGCGCTGCTGGAGAGCCGCGGTTCAAAATAGAGAATTTTGCCGAGTTCAACCCTGGCCGGGGTGGCCGGGTTGTTTTTAAGAGCCGGGGCCGCAGCGGGGATCGGTTTGAAATATTGTTGCGCCTCATCCATCAATGAGCTTCCGGCGTGAGCAGCGGGGCTTAAACAGAGAGCTATACCGAGCAGAATAATCGCGGTTAAGGTTATTTTCTTCATCTCATTCTCCTTGAAGATATGATGTTGTCGAGTAAAAAGCGGCTAAAGTTGAAGCTTACGGCAGTTAGGGTGTTTTTTTGCGGGAAGAGGGATGAGAGATTTGGTTCACTCATCCCTGTATTTCGGTAAACTATAGTTTTATGGTTATCTTTGTCAAGCGGTTTCTGGTATCTTCTCGAGTCTATTTTATTTATGCAGGTGTCGGGTTGACACCCTCACTCTCTTTATAGTAATGACACTAGACTTGAGATTTATAATCCGCGAATCAGATTTCGACAGAAACTGCAAGGAGGCGAGCATGAGAAAAATTTTATGGCTGGGAATGGTTTTGTTGGTTTTAACCCCTTTCAGCAGTGCCATGGCCAAGACGACCTGGCATATGCATCTTAACTACCCGGCGGGAAATTTTCTTTCGCAGGGGGCCCAGCGTTTCGCCGATAAGGTTAAAACGGCCACCGGCGGCGAGCTGGAGATTATCCTGCATCCGGGTTCCTCTTTAGGTTTCAAAGGGCCGGAACTGTTGCGGGCCGTGGCCGATGGTCAGTTGGCAATCGCTGAGATCCCGACCGGGATGGTGGAAGGCGATGCTCCGATTCTCGCTTTAACGGCCCAGCCCTTTATCTCAACCAACGCATTTGAGCAGCGTCTGCTCTATCAACTGGCGAAACCGGTCTATAAAAAGACTCTCAAGCGTTTCAAACAGATGACGATTTTCAGCACGGTATGGCCTTTTTCCGGGATCTACACGCAGCGGCCGATCAGGAAACTTTCTGACCTCAAGGGTTTAAAGATGAGGGTTTATGACGGAACCGGCCTGGCTTTTGGTAAAGCGACCGGCGTCGCGGCCCGGAAGATGCCGTTCAGTGAGGTCTATCCAGCCATGAAAGCCGGGCTTTTGGATTCGATGTATACCTCCTCGGTCTCCGGGGTCGATGCCAAAGCCTGGGAGGTCTTGAAATATTTTACCCGGATTAATATCCTGGGTCCGGTCAACATGATCAATGTCAATCTGGATGCCTGGAACAAGCTCTCACCCAAGGTTCAGGAGCAGGTTCTCGAAGTCTCTGCGGCGATGGAAGATGAGATGTGGAATCTGGCCGGGGATATGGACCGCAGCAGCTTAAAAATCCTTGAAGATAACGGCATGCAGGTTCTTGATGTCGATAAAAATTTCCGCGCCGAGCTCAATCAGGTTGGCGCCGATTTGCGCAAGGCCTGGTTCAAAAAAGCCGGGGCGGATGCCGCGGCGGTACTCAAACAGTATAATCAGATTCTCGGCCGCTAAGATCTGCCGTTGGCTTTAATTTTTGTCGGGGCAGGCCCAGTCATGTGCCTGCCCTTTTTATTTAGTATTGGTGAAGATGCGGTACATTATTTCGATAATTGATCGTTTAAGTGAACTTCTGGCCAAACTTTCGGCTCTGATTCTGGGGTTGATGACCGGCTTGATTCTGCTTGAGATCTTTCTCTGGAATATTTTTCAGAAAACCACGCTGGTTGCCGATGAGTATTCAGCCTACGGTCTCGCGGCCCTTATCTTTCTGGGTTGCGGTTACACCCTGAAAGAGAAGGGTCACATTCGGATTGAACTGGTACTTAACCTGCTGCCCCGGCAGTTGGCCCAGGTACTCAAATTTGTTGCCGGCTGTATCTCAACCCTGCTGCTCGGTTATATCACCTGGCAGCTTGGCCGGATGACCTTCTCCGCCTGGCACTACGGCGCCACCTCGGGCACCTTGACAGCGACCCCTCTATGGATTCCCCAGTCTTTAACTGTCATTGGAGCGGCGGTGTTTACATTGCAGATGATGGTTGAGACCTTGAAACTGCTGGCGTTTACCGACTCAAGTGCCGCCTGAGTAATATTATGGAAGCAAATATCTTAACCATGTGCCTGGTCGTTTTCGGACTTTTGGCCCTGACTTTAAGTCTCGGTATTCATATCGGCTTCAGTCTTTTTATTGTCGGCTTCTGCAGTATGGCGCTCTTCTCGCCGTTGCCGCCGGGGGGCAATCTCGCCTCATCGGTCTGGTCGACGGTTAATAAATGGGAACTGGTGGCCCTGCCGCTCTTTATTTTGATGGGGGAGATTCTTTTTCATTCCGGGATCTCGGAAAAGCTTTTCAAGGGTCTGGTGCCCTGGCTCTACCGTCTGCCGGGCGGTTTATTGTTGATGAATATCGTTGCCTGTACCTTCTTTGCCGCAGTTTCCGGCTCCAGTGCCGCGACTACGGCTACAGTCGGCCGGATTACGTTGGCGGAATTTGACAAACTCGGCTATGACGAACGCCTGGCAATCGGCTCACTCGCCGGAGCCGGGACTTTGGGCTTTTTGATTCCGCCGAGTCTGATTATGATTGTTTACGCGATCCTGGCGGAAGTCTCCATCGGCAAGATGTTTATTGCCGGGATTATGCCGGGCTTTCTTTTAGCCTCAATCTATATTCTCTATATTGTCTACCGCGGTCTGCGCGATCCTGCGATTGCGCCGCGAATGCAGGAGAGTTACAGCTGGGCCGAGCGTTTTGCCGCCTTGAAAGATCTTTTGCCGGTGATTATCCTGATTCTGATGGTTTTAGGCAGTATCTACGCCGGTCTTGCCACCCCGACCGAGGCCGCCGCCCTCGGGGTTTTGGGGGCCGCGGTTTTTGCCTTTATGAATCGCCGGCTTAATCTGTCAGGCTTTTTTACCTGCCTTAAAGCGGCGGTGAAAACGACCTCAATGATCTGTCTGATTGTCATGGGGGCCAGCTATCTCTCCCGGGTGATGGGTTTTTTGGGGATTCCGGCGGCCCTGACTCAGGCAATTGTCGATCTCAAACTCTCCCCCTACGTTCTGATGCTGGTTTTAGGGTTGGTCTATGTAGTTTTAGGCTGTATTCTCGACGGTTTTTCAATCGTGGTTATGACCCTGCCGATTGCCCTGCCGATGGCGGTGGCCTCCGGTTTTGACCCGATCTGGTTCGGCATCTACCTGATCTTGATGGTTGAATTAAGTCAGATCACACCGCCGGTCGGTTTCAATCTTTTTGTTATTCAGGGCTTGACCGATAAATCGATCGGCGAGATTGCGATTTACGCTCTTCCGTTCTTTTTCCTGATGGTTTTAACCACGGCAATTATTACCGTTTTTCCTGATATTGTTCTTTACCTGCCTCGTTTGATGAGTGGCTAACCATATGTCTTTTAATAAAAACAATAATTTTCGTTTTGCGATTGATCGCGGTGGCACTTTTACTGATATCTATGCCGAGGTTCCGGGTGCGCCCGGGGTCATGGTGGTGAAACTGCTCTCCGAAGATCCGAAAAATTATGCCGACGCCCCGCGTGAGGGGATTCGCCGGATTATCTCAAAGGTCAAGGGCCGCGAATTAACAGATGCCGAACTGCCGACGGAAGAGATCGAGTGGATTAGGATGGGGACCACGGTCGCGACCAATGCCCTTTTAGAGCGTCAGGGGGCCCGGTCAGCCCTTTTTGTGACAAAGGGATTTCGCGATATTCTGCAAATCGGCAATCAGGACCGGCCCAAATTATTTGACCTTGAGATCAAAAAACCGGAACTTCTTTATGAAGAGGTGGTCGAAGTTGATGAGCGGCTGCGGCTGCTGCAGAAAGATGAAGATCCGGAAAAATTAAAGGCGGCCGGTTTAAGGGTTGTCAGCGGGGTTACCGGTGAGTTGTTTGTTGTTCTTAAAGAACCTGATGCAGAGCAACTCCGGGAAGAACTTAAACGCCTTAAAGATCAGGGCATCGAAAGTCTGGCTGTGGCCCTGATGCATGCTTACGCCGAGCCCGAACATGAACTTCTCATCGGGCGCCTGGCTGCGGCAGCGGGTTTTAAGCAGGTTTCACTCTCTTCTAAGGTTATGGCCATGGTCAAGCTCGTGCCGCGCGGCGATACGGCGATGGTTGATGCCTATCTGACGCCGCATATCCAGACCTATCTGCAAAGTTTTCGTGCCGGTTTCAAGGACAGTCTTGCCGGTTGCAATCTTCAGTTTATGCGTTCCGACGGCGGCTTGACCGCGGCCGAAAATTTCAGCGGCAGCCGGGCGATTCTTTCGGGCCCGGCCGGCGGTGTGGTCGGCTACGCCAAAACCTCGGTGCCTGATGAGGCAGTGCTTGAAGATACCGATACAGATGCCGCTGCGGCGGACGGTTCGGGTCGCAAACTGTCGCAGGTTATCGGTTTTGATATGGGCGGCACCTCAACCGATGTCTCTCGCTTCGGCGGTGAATATGAACTGGTTCATGAGACTGAAACCGCCGGAGTTCGGGTGCAGGCACCGCAGCTCCATATCAAGACGGTCGCCGCCGGCGGCGGTTCGCGCCTTTTTTATGTTAACGGGATGTTCAAGGTCGGGCCCGAATCAGCCGGGGCCCATCCCGGGCCGGTCTGTTACCGGAAAGGTGGATATCTGGCAATTACCGACGCCAATCTAGTTCTGGGGCGTTTGCAGGCTGATGATTTTCCCCATATTTTCGGCCCGAATGAAGATCTGCCGCTTGATCTCGAAGCGGCCCGGGCCGCGTTTGCGGAGTTGACCGACGAGATTAACGCCGATTATGTGCGCCGCGGCCGGCAGCCGATGATCGTTGAAGAGGTTGCCTTCGGTTTTATCGAGGTCGCCAACGCGGCGATGGCGCGGCCGATTCGCGAGATCTCGGTCTTGCGCGGCTTTGATATCAAAGAGCACACATTGGCCACTTTCGGCGGGGCCGGGCCCCAGCATGCGGTAGCCATGGCCCGCAGTCTCGGGATTAAACGAATTATGATTCATCGTTACGCCGGGATCCTGTCGGCTTACGGTATGGGGTTGGCCGATGTGGTGGTCGAGCGCCAGCGGCCGGCTGCCGGAAGTTTACACCGTGATAATTTAAATGAATTTTCCACTACCTTGTTAAAACTTTGCCGTGAAGCCGAAGGCGAACTTGAAAAACAGGGCTTTTCTGCCGCTACGATCAGTTCCACCTGCTATCTTAATCTGCGTTATCAGGGCACCGATACCGCTCTGATGGTGGCGGCCCCGGAGTCTGAGGTTAAAGATTTCGATTTTGCCGGAAAATTTGCTCAGCTTTATCAGCGGGAGTTCGGTTTTACCCTGGATGCGCGGGCTATTATTGTTGATGATCTCAGGGTCCGGGCCGTGGCCCGCAGTGCCGGACTGCAGAGCCATAAACTTGTTCCGGCGACTGCAGCCGCACTGCCGGAGCGGGAGGTTTCTGTCTATTTTTCTGCGGGCTGGTTGAAGACGCCGGTTTATCGTCTGGAAAATCTTCAGGCCGGACATATTATCAACGGCCCGGCTCTGATTATGCACGATACGGCCACCATCCTGGTTGAACCCGGATCACAGGTTGAAATCAGTGCCTCCGGCGATATTGTGATCGAAGTCGGTCAGGTTAATGCCGCCGCGACGGCGCTGGAACTTGATCCGGTTCAGCTTTCAATCTTCAGTAATCTCTTTATGTCGATTGCCGAACAGATGGGCCGAACCCTGCAGAAGACTTCGATTTCAACCAATATCAAGGAACGGCTCGATTTCTCCTGCGCTCTCTTCGATGCCGACGGTGAGTTGATTGCCAACGCGCCCCATCTGCCGGTGCATTTAGGGGCGATGAGTGAGGCGGTCAAAGCCCAGATTCGGCTCAATCAGGGGAAATTTAAGGCCGGTGATGTTCTGGTCGCCAATCATCCGGCCGCCGGTGGCAGCCATCTTCCCGATATTACAGTTATTACCCCGGTTTTCAAAGATGACGCGGTTATCTTTTTTGTTGCCAGCCGTGGTCATCATGCCGATATCGGCGGTATTTCTCCCGGGTCAATGCCGCCGTTTTCCCGCTCGCTGCGGGAGGAGGGGGCGGCGATAAGTTCGTTTAAGCTGGTCGAAAACGGCATTTTTCAGGAAACGGGCATTACCCGGCTCCTCCTGGCTCCGGCCGAGTTAAACACTGTTCCGGGCATGCCGGAAATCAGCGGCAGCCGTTGCCTTATGGATAATCTCTCTGATTTGAAAGCTCAGGTTTCCGCCAATCAGAAAGGGATCGAGTTGGTTCTGGAGATGGTCGAGCACTACTCTTTAGAAGTGGTGCAGGCCTATATGGGCTATGTTAAGGAGAGTGCCGAAAGTGCCGTGCGCCGGGTGCTTAGAGAAGTGGCGCAGAAAGTCATCGGGGCGGATGATTCAGCGAAAAAAGCCGTGATCCGGGCTGAGGATTTTATGGATGACGGTACGTTAATCAATTTGACGTTGACGATTGATTGTTTGCAGGGAAATGCGGTCTTTGATTTTTCCGGTACCGGACTGCAGGTCTGGGGCAATACCAATGCTCCATTGGCGGTGACCAAATCGGCAATCCTTTACAGCCTGCGCTGTCTTATCAGTGAAGATCTGCCCTTAAATCACGGGGTTTTGGTGCCTATTGAAATTAAGGTCGAACCCGGCTCCCTGCTCGATCCCGATCCCGAGGCCGCGGTTGTCGGCGGCAATGTTTTGACTTCACAAAGGGTGGTTGATGTCATCTTGAAAGCCTTCGGCGTGGCCGCCGCTTCCCAGGGCTGTATGAATAATCTGACCTTCGGGGATGAGACTTTCGGCTATTACGAGACTTTGGGCGGCGGGGCCGGAGCCGGGCCCGACTGGGTGGGCCAATCCGGGGTGCATACGCATATGACCAATACCCGGATTACCGATCCGGAAATTCTTGAACGCCGTTACCCGGTACTGCTTAAGCAATTTTCTCTGCGCCGCAACTCCGGCGGCAAGGGCCGCAACCGCGGCGGTGACGGATTGGTGCGCGAGATCGAATTTTTGGCG
>JANTFH010000071.1 GCA_024763535.1 Thermodesulfobacteriota bacterium | reverse complement strand
AGTTGATATCCTGATTACTGACGGTCTGATTGCAAAGATCGCCCTGGATCTTGGCGGGGAGATAGCGGATCAGGTGATTGAGGGGGCGGGAAAGGCGGTGGTCCCGGGTCTCTATAACGGCCATAATCATGCGGCCATGACCCTGTTTCGGGGGTACGGCGATGATATGGAGTTGATGGAGTGGCTGACCACCAAGATCTGGCCTCTGGAAGAGAAACTGACGGAAGAGTTGGTCTATCACGGGGCCCGGCTGGCCTGTCTCGAGATGATTAAAAGCGGCACCGTTTTCTTCAACGATATGTACTGGCACTTTTTCGCGACTGCCCGCGCAGTCGAGGAGATGGGGCTGCGGGCGGCTTTGAGCGGAGTGATTATCGATCTTAACGATTCCGCGCGGCTTAAGGAGCAGATTGCGGTTAATCGTGAACGTTTTCAGAAAAGCCGGGATTTTTCGCCCCGGCTCAAATTTGTTCTCGGGCCCCATGCCATCTACACGGTCTCGCGGGCCGGCCTTGAGTGGGTGCGGGATTTTGCCGGCGAAAATGAGCTGCTGATTCATACCCATCTCTCTGAAACCGAATCGGAGGTCAAAGACTGTCTGGCCGCAAACGGGATGCGTCCGGTTGAATATCTGGCTGATCTCGGTCTGCTCAGTGACCGGCTGGTGGCCGCCCACGCCGTCTGGCTCAACCGTGAAGAGATGGAACTTCTGGAAAAATACCGGGTCAAGGTTATCAATAACCCGATTTCAAATATGAAGCTTGCGGTGGGTAAGACTTTTTCCTATCGTCACTTTATGGAACATGGATTATCGGTCGGTCTCGGTACCGACGGCTGCGGCAGTAACAATAACCTCGATATGTTTGAAACCATGAAATTTTCGGCCCTGCTGCAGAAATTTGCGATCAGCGATCCTACGGTTCAACCGGCGGAAGAGGTCTGGCGCATGGCAACTACGGGCGGTGCCGGGATTTTCGGCTTAAACGGCGGCGTTATCGCCGAGGGTTATGATGCCGATCTGCTGCTGATCGATTGTCAGCGTCCGGAAATGGCGCCCGGCCATAATCTGATTTCCGATCTGGTCTATTCCGCCTCCGGGGCCGTGGTTGATACCACGATTGTGGCCGGTAAGGTGTTAATGCATAATCGTAAAGTCGAAGGTGAGGCTGAGATTATCGCCGCCGCCCGGGATGCCGCCCGCCGGCTTATGGGGTGATTTATGGCACTCGAGATTGAACGTAAATTTCTCCTCGCAGATGAGAGCTGGCGCCTTAGAGCCGACCGCGGTATCCAGATGCGACAGGGTTATTTGAGTAATAACCCAAAGAGTTCAATCCGCGTTCGGATCAGCGGTGATCAGGCCAATATCAATATTAAAAGTGCGGAGCCCGGTTGTATTCGCCGTGAATATGAGTATTCGATTCCGGTAGCCGATGCCGAGGAGTTACTGGCCGATCTCTGCCCCGATACTTTGATTGAGAAGGTGCGCTACCCCGTTAAAGTTTCCGGTTTTACCTGGGAGATTGATGTCTTTTCCGGTTTGAATCAGGGGCTTGAGTTAGCCGAGATCGAACTCAATGATATTGAACAGGAGTTTCCCCGGCCGGCCTGGCTTGGACGCGAGGTTTCGGATGAAATTCGTTACTACAACTCTCATTTAACCGGTTACCCCTATTGTCGCTGGTCGGCGGCGGAGAAGCAGCCGTAATATTTTATGTCTATGACGGAAATTGAAAGAACAACCGAGATGATCGGCCGGGCCCGGGGCCGGGTTGCGGCCGATCTTCTATTTAAGAACGTGCGCCTGGTGAATGTCCTCTCCGGCGAGATTCACTCGGCTGAGGTTGCGGTTGCCGACGGAATTTTTCTCGGTTTAGGTGACTATCCGGCGAAAAAGATTATCGACGGAGCCGGGCGCTATCTGGTGCCCGGTCTGATTGACGGTCATATCCATATTGAGTCAAGCCAGGTTCTGCCCGCAGAATTTGCCCGGCTGGCGGCGGCACACGGAACCGCGGCGGTAGTTGCCGACCCGCATGAGATTGCCAATGTGATGGGGGTTGCCGGGGTTGAATTTATGCTTGCCGCCAGTTCTGGTTTGCCGCTCTCCTTCTTTTTTATGGTGCCTTCCTGTGTACCGGCGACGACCATGGAGACCGCCGGGGCAGCTCTGGATGCGGCGGCGGTTGAGAATCTGTTGCAGAAATATCCCGATCGTCTGCTGGGGCTGGCAGAGGTGATGAATTTCCCCGGGGTGGTTAACCGTGAGCCGGAAACTATGGCCAAAATTGCCGCCGCCCGGATTCTGGATAAGGTGGTTGACGGTCATGCTCCCGGACTTTCCGGTTTTGATCTTAACGCCTATATTATTGCCGGGCCGGGCAGCGACCATGAGGCGACGACGCTTGCCGAAGCCCGGGAAAAACTGCGTTCGGGGATGCATCTGATGCTGCGTGAGGGCTCGCGTGAGCATAACCTTAAAGATCTGCTGCCGCTGGTAAACCCGGACAACTGTAGCAACTGTTCCCTGGTTTCCGATGACCGGCACGTTATCGATCTTCTGTATAAAGGTCATGTCGACTATTCGGTCCGTCAGGCCATTGCCGGCGGCATTGCCCCGCTTAACGCAATTCAGATGGCAACCATCAATCCGGCCCGCTATTTCGGCTTAAAAGGTCGCGGGGCGGTGGCTCCCGGTTTCCGGGCCGACTGCCTGCTGCTTGATGATCTGGAATCTTTTGCCATCGGGCAGGTTTTTCTGAACGGCAAAGCTTTTTCTGAAGCCGATTTTGCGGCTCCGCAAATCCGGCTGCCGGGCAATACGGTTTCGGTAGCTGAGCTTACGGAAGAAAGTTTCGGAATTGTCGCCCGGGGTACAAAAATTAAAGCCATCGGTCTGATTCCGGGCCAGCTGGTGACCGAAAAGATGGTTTTTGAGGCCCAAATTGAGAACGGTTGCGCTCGGGCTGATGCGGATCGGGATCTCGTCAAACTGGCGGTTGTCGAACGTCATCACGGCAGCGGCCGGATCGGCCTGGGTTTTGTTAAAGGTCTGGGCCTTAAGCGGGGAGCTCTGGCAGGTACCGTGGCGCACGACTCCCACAATCTGATTATTGCTGGTATGAACGATGCCGATATGCTCCTGGCCGCCCAGGTTGTAAAGGATATGGGCGGGGGTCTGGCGGTGGTTGCCGAAGGGCGGATATCAGGTCGTCTGCCGCTGCCGGTTGCGGGTCTGATGAGTGTTGAAAAAGCCGAAACTACGGCTGCGGCTCTGGCCGCACTTCAGGGGCACGCCACCGCTCTCGGGGCCGTGAATGACTGCTTTATGGTTCTCTCCTTTCTTGCCCTTCCGGTTATCCCCGCCCTCAAATTGAGTGACCGGGGCCTGGTTGATGTCGATGAATTTTCTTTAACCAATCTCTGGTTGAATTAAATTACACTAACTTAACCGCTTGCCGGCACAAAATAATTGACAGGATCAGGTAAAACCAAGTAAGCAAGCCTCCAAAACAGCTTGTAGATGGACGGCTGTTTGTCCTAAAACACCAAAACGTTATGTTGAGTGCAGCTGTAGAGCACAAAAAATTAAAATGGAGATTTTGTGAAATGTTAAAGACAAAAAAGATTACTATCCTGGGTTTAAGTTTGATCTTTCTGTTGACCGCATCCGTTGCGCTGGCGGCGGAAGGAATCTGGCATACCGATTATATTGCGGCCAAGGCCAAAGCTAAAAAAGAGCACAAACTGCTGCTGCTCGATTTTACCGGCTCCGACTGGTGCGGCTGGTGCAAAAAACTGAAAAAAGAGGTTTTCAGTAAGAAGCTCTTTCAGGATAAGGCTCCGGAAGAGTTTATCCTGGTGGAGCTCGATTTTCCGCAGAAGACCAAAATTGATGATAAACTTATAGCCCAAAACCGGAAACTGGCTAAAGCTTTCGGGATCAGCGGCTATCCCACGATTATTCTGGCGGATACGGCCGGGGTTGAATTTGCCCGCACCGGGTACAAACCCGGCGGCCCCCAGACCTACCTTGATCACCTTGACGGTTTTGTCAAAAATTATCAGCAGGCTCAGGTATTGAAGCAGGATGCCGATAAGCTGCAGGGCATTGCCAAAGCGAAGAAACTTGACGAGGCCGTCTCCCTTTTGGTGAGTAACGGCAGTAAACGCGGCTACGACGATCTCTCCGATGAGATCATCGCTCTCGACAAGGACGGCAAGGCGGGCCTGCGGCCCAAGTATGAACTGCCGAAAAAGATCAGTCTGATTGAGTCCCAGCTCAAGCAGGATAAAGATTTCGACAAGGCGGTTGCGGAACTTGACAAGCTGGTGCCGCAGGCGGCCAGTGTGCCTTCTCTGCAGCAGCGGATATATCTTTTTCAGGCCGGTATCCTGATTAAGGGTAAGGGTGACAAAACGAAAGGTCTTGAGCGTCTTCAGATGGCCCAGAAAGCCGCTCCTGACACCCCGACCGGTCAGCAGCTGGTAGCTTTTATCGCCCGCATGCAGCAGGACTCCGGAAAGAGTAAGGCTCAGAGTAAGCAGTAATGACTTACCCGTCCTTTAAGCTGCTGGATGAGTATCCTGTTGCGGCTCTGAATCTGACGGTGCAGGCGTTTGTGCATAAAGTTACCGGAGCCGAACACTACCATCTCAGGTGTGATAACCCGGAAAATGTTTTTATGGTCGGTTTACGCACGGCTCCGACCGACTCCACCGGGGTTGCCCATGTTCTCGAACATACGGCCCTCTGCGGCAGTCGTAACTTTCCCGTTAGAGACCCCTTTTTCATGATGCTCAGGCGTTCATTAAATACCTTTATGAACGCCTTCACCAGCAGTGACTGGACGGCTTATCCTTTTGCCAGCCAGAATCGCAAGGATTTTTTCAATCTTCTGGATGTCTATCTCGACGCGGTCTTTTTCCCGCGTTTAGACGAGCTTGATTTTGCTCAGGAGGGGCATCGTCTGGAATTTGTCGACCCTGGTGACGATAACTCGCCGTTAACCGTGAAAGGCGTGGTCTACAACGAGATGCAGGGAGCCATGACCGCCCCCACCAGTTTTCTCTGGCAGGGGCTCTCCCGGCATCTCTTTCCGAGTGCCACCTACCGTTTCAATTCCGGCGGTGATCCTGAGATTATTCCTTCATTGACTCACGCCCGCTTGAAAGAGTTTCATCGCTTAAACTATCATCCCAGCAACGCTTTTTTCCTGACCTACGGCGATCTGCCGGCGGTGGAACTGCAGGAGGTATTTGAAGAACGGGTGTTGCGGGAGTTCCGGGCTGAGCCCGGAGCTCCTTTTCTGGTAGCCCCGGAGGTTCGGCTCAAGGCCCCGCTTGCGGTTCGTGAGAGTTATCCGGCCGAGGCACTGCCGGAGACGGCCACTGAAGATCGGCGCACGCACCTGGTTATGGGTTGGCTTCTAGAGACCGACAGTTCTTTAGAGAGTCTCATCGAAGCCCACCTTTTAGCGGAGGTACTGCTGGACAACAGCTCTTCACCGCTGCTTGATGCTTTGGAAACTACCTCCCTGGGCCGGGCTCCGTCCCCGCTCTGCGGGCTTGATGATGACCACAAAGAGCTGATTTTCTGCTGCGGTCTGGAAGGCTGCGAGGCCGGTACCGCCGCTGAGATTGAAGATTTGATCATCGCGACCCTAAACCGGGTTGCGGATGAGGGCCTGCCCTTTGAGCAGATCGAAGCGGTTCTGCACCAATTAGAACTGCAGCGGCGTGAGATCGGCGGCGATCTCTATCCCTACGGTTTGCAGCTGCTGCTGGCGGTGTTTCCCGCAGTGGTGCATAAGGGCTCGGTCAGTGACCGTCTCGATATCGATCCGGTTTTGGCCAAATTACGGCAAAAGATCAAAGATCCTGATTACCTGGGCCGGCTCATCCACCGTATGCTGCTTGACAACCGGCATCGGGTGCGGCTGGAGATGGTACCCGACAGTGAGCTTGGCCCCCGGCGTGAACAGGCCCTTAAAGCCCGGCTCCAGGCTCGGCTGCGGGCTCTGGACGATAAACAGCGTCAGGCGATTATCGACCGGGCTAAAACCTTGAACCAACGGCAGCTGGAGGCGGATGATCCCGAAATTCTTCCCAAAGTCGGACTTCAGGATGTTCAGGATAAACTGCCGATTCCCTCACCCAAAGCGGCGGCTGAGAAATTACCACTGACCTGTTTTCCGGCCGGAACCAATGGTCTGGTCTATCAGCAGGTGATTTCCGAACTGCCGGAACTTGACGATGAGGTTCTCGATCTTCTGCCCGACTACTCAGCCTGTCTGAGTGAACTGGGCTGTAACGGCCTGGATTACCGCCAGACTCAGGCCTGGCAGGCCCGGGTCAGCGGCGGCATCGGAGCCTACTATAAGGTGCGGGGTGCCATTGATGATAACTCCCGGGTCAAAGGCCACTTTGTCCTCTCCGGCCGGGCTCTTAAACGCAACCATTCAGCTCTGACCGAACTTCTGCGTAAGACCCTGGAGACTATCCGTTTTGATGAGACCGAACATATCCGGGAGATCATGGCCCAGAGTCTGGCCCATCAGGAACAGCAGGTCACCGCTTCCGGTCATCTTTTGGCGATGCGGGCGGCGGCCTCGGGCTGTGGTCCGGTAGCGGCTTTAGCGCACCGGGTACACGGTCTTGAAGGTTTGCAGAAACTTAAAAAACTCTATCTTAAGCTGAGCCGGGATGAGGCCGCTTTGGCGGATTTCAGCCGGCGTTTGCAAGTTGTTCATGAGAAGATTGTCGCAGCCCCGCGGCAGTTTCTGCTGGTGGCCGAGGATGAACAGACCGAGGCTTTGAGCCGTGAACTGGAAGCGGGCTGGCAGGGGAGTCTGCCGGAGGTCGATCCGGCTTTTAAGGGGTTTAGTCTGAGTTCTGAAACGCATCAGGTGCGCCAGATATGGGTAACGGATACTCAGGTTAATTTCTGCGCTAAAGCTTATCCGACTGTGACAATCGGCCATCCCGATGCGGCCCCGCTGTCGGTTTTGGGAGGTTTCTTGCGCAACGGCTATCTCCACCGGGCCATCCGCGAGGAGGGCGGCGCCTACGGCGGCGGCGCCGGACACGATCCCGGTGACAGCGCGTTTCGTTTCTACTCCTACCGTGATCCGCGTTTTAAGGGGACACTGGATGATTTTGACCGCTCCTTAGAGTGGCTGCAGAGCAACAAACACGAAGCCCGACAGGTCGAAGAAGCGATCCTTGGAGTCGTCAGTCAGATCGATAAACCGGGCTCACCGGCGGGCCGGGCCAAACAGGCCTTCTTTGATGCCCTCTACGGTCGCGATGCTGAATTCAGGCGCACCTACCGGCGTCAGGTTCTGGCCGTGACCCTGGCAGATCTGCAACGGGTTGCCATGACCTATCTCAAGCCGGAAAATGCCAGTATCGCGGTGTTGAGCGATGCGGCTACAGCCGGCCGTGAAGCGGCCAAACTGGAGCTTGAGATAATCGAACTAATAAATGTCTAAATCTACTAAGCGCTATATTATTTCTCTTCCGGTTCTGGCAATTTTTCTGTTTTTAAGCGGATATCTGTACGCCGGGCCGGACGGGTCGTCGTCAACCCTGCCGGCGGAACCTGTCGCGACCCGGATTCTGACTCTGGGACAGGCCGTAGTGCTGGGGGTGGTTGAAGGTCTGACGGAATATCTGCCGGTCAGTTCGACCGGGCACCTGCTGCTGACGGAGAGGGTTCTGAAGATCGGTGATGATCCTGAGGCTTCAGCAGAGCAGAACCGGCAAACCAAGGAGGCCCTGGATGCCTATACTATAGTTATTCAGCTTGGAGCTATTCTGGCGGTGCTGGGACTCTATCTGCGTCGCATCATCCAGATGTTTCACGGCTTGACCGGCCAGGATCCTGCCGGCCGCCGTCTGCTGATCAATGTGGTGGTCGGGTTTTTGCCGGCGGCCGTGATCGGCCTGCTGTTTAATAAACTGATAAAATCCTATCTTTTCGGCATCTGGCCGGTGATTATCGCCTGGCTGCTTGGGGGGCTGGCGATTCTGGCCGTCAGCTGGAAAAGACGCAGAGAAAAATCACCGTCAGCGGGGGGACTGGGGCTTGATGAACTTACCTGGCGGATGGCTTTGATTATCGGTTTCGCCCAGTGCATCGCCATGTGGCCCGGGGTCAGCCGGAGTCTGGTGACTATTGTCAGCGGGGTACTTGTCGGCCTATCGCTGTCGGTAGCGGTTGAGTTCAGTTTTTTACTGGGTCTGATCACCCTGAGCGCGGCTACGGCTTATGATATCCTCAAGCATGGTCATCTCATGCTCCAGACCTTTGATGGCGTATCACTTATTGTCGGTGTGGTTTTTGCTCTGGTCTCGGCCCTGATTTCGGTTAAGTGGATGGTCGGCTACCTGCAGCGTCACGGACTGGCGATTTTCGGTTATTATCGGGTGGCTCTGGCGTTGATATCCGGCGGTTTGCTGTTGAGCGGCATGCTTTAAGGTTTGAATATGTTTCCGATGATCGATTGTGGTTACCGGATTCGTTGGTTAAAATAATTTATGAATAAAAAAAAGAGGGATCCGGATTGTCCGGTACCCTCTTTTTTTGCGGGCTTCAGGAAAATAACGGTAGCTTAATTCAGGCCCTTATATAATAAACTTGGCAGGCTGGATACCGAAGCTTGCCGGATGGTGCGTTTTGACGATATTGCGCAGGTATTCACCGGTTTCCGGGTGGCGATCGGCCAGGTCGATGAGCCGGTTTTTGGTAAATTGCTGTTGGCTATCTCGTTTGAGTAGCTGCACATAGGGGCGGGTTCGGTCGAATTTTTTTGAGCTGTGCAGAACGATTCCCATTTCTCCGGTATCCATCTCCAGCAGGGTACCGTTGGGGTAGACTCCGAGCATGTTGATAAAAAGTTTGAGCAGCACCGGATCGAAATGTTTGCCTGAGTTGGTCAGCATATAACCTAAGGCCTTGTCCGGGCTCAAGGTTGTAGGCCGGTATATTCGCGGGGAGGTAATTGCATCGTAGACATCGACAATCGTCAGGATGCGGCCGAAGAGACTTATGGGGTGTTTTTTATTTACCGCCGGATATCCGGAATGATCATATCTTATATGGTGTTCGAAGGGTGCGACAAAGAGGTGGAACTTTCGATATTTGTCGGTCCTCAGTTTTAATATCAGGAGGGCACTGTTGACCGAATGTTTCCGAATTTCATTATATTCGTAGTCGTTTAACTTCTCTTTTTTATTGAGGATATTTTTCGGTATTTTGATCTTGCCGAGATCATGAAAAAGTCCGCACAGACCCAGTTTTTCCAAGCTTTTATGTTTCAATCCGAGCTGCTTGCCCAGCAGCATGGCGAGGATCGCCACATTCAATGAATGGATGAAGGTGTAGTCATCGTACATGCGGATGGTGCTGAGAGAGAGAAAAGCCGTATCGTCCTGGGAGAGAATATCGATCATCCGCTGTACCATGCGTACCGGTTTCCTGATATTTGTCTCCTTTCCGGCAAGCAGCTTGCCCGCCACCTCGTTGACTGAATTTAAGGCGTAGTGATAGGTTTTTTTGCTAAGCTCTCTATTCTGTTCCTCCAGTTGGGGTTGTTTAATTTCGGGTTCTGAGGCATCTTTCTCTGTTGTGGAGGTTGGATCCAGAATAACCGTCAGCCAATTAACATTGCTTTTTAACAACTCCGCTTCCAGCCATTGCGGCGGGTTGTCATATTTATCGGAGAGGTTTAAGAGGCGGAAAAATGTCAGGATCTGGTAAGCGGTGACGGTTTCCAGATCAGTTTCGAAACGTAAATCGTAAAGTGAACGCTGCT
>JANTFH010000070.1 GCA_024763535.1 Thermodesulfobacteriota bacterium | reverse complement strand
GTACCTCCGAGATCAGCAGGCACCGATTCTTTGATAAAAGCGAAACCGACAATCATGCCGCCCGAGGCGAGACCGGCAATCAGTAAAAGTCCGGTCAACAGCGGCAGCGGCAGCGCCGGGATAAAGATAACGATGCTCCAGGCAATCAGCAGAATGGCGTTGCAGACGGCATAGAGCGGTTTGCGTAATCCCATGCGGTCGGAGAGGCCGCCGCAAAGCGGCCCGCCGATGGCCCAGGCCACCAGGACAGCTGAATTCAAGCCTGCTGCCCGGGCCGGCGGCAGGCCGTAGTGAGTGGTGAGAAAGGGCACGCCCCAGAGGCCGGAAAAGGTCAGGATACAGCCGACGACCCCGCCGGGAATCAGACATAAAAGCCAGGTGTTGCGATAACGGAAAATTTCCCGGATACCGGCAGTGATTGAGAATAGCACTGTGCCTTCCGCGCTTTTCGGGCTGTAGCTCTGATAGCCTTTTTCTTCAGGATCATCGCGCACCAAAAACCAGATTGCGGCGGCGACGGCCAGGGTTATAACGGCGGAGATTGTCATCACCGGCCGCCAGCCGATGGAGGTAACCAGAAGGCGCAGAGGAACCCCCGCAAAAACCGCTCCGATAATCCCGCAGAAAAGGGTTATGCCGCTGGCCAGAGCAAACTGGCGCGGCGCAAACCAGTGGCCGGCCAGTTTCAGGGTTCCGACAAAAGCCACGGCTACCGAGCCGCCGATCAGCAGCCGTCCCAGACCGGCCCACATCATGGTCGGGGCGAGTCCGAAGATCAGACCGCCGAGGCTGGCCACCAGAGCGCCCAGAGTCAGTAAACGGCGCGGTCCCAGGCGATCGGCCAGGATTCCGGTCGGGGTCTGCATGGCGACATAGCTGTAGAAATAGAAAGCCGAAAGATTGCCGAGGCCGGCGGCGCTGATGGCGAAATCCTGCATCAGCTCACCGGTCATCACCGCCGGCGCGACCCGCTGATAGAAACCGATCAGATAGAATGTTGCGGCCAGGCCCCACATAAACCAGGCCAGCCGGGCTGGGGGATAGTTATCGGTTTCAGTTGTCGACATTAAGTTTACGTCTCTAAAATAGCGTTTATTGATCTATCTGTTTTATCAAGTGGGAGGGTGATAGTTAAAACGATTTTGTCAGGCGGTTCGTTTTCAAGCGAGACCCGGCCGCCGTGCAGCCCGATAATCTCTCGGACAATCGTCAGTCCCAGACCGCAGCCTCCGAACTCCTGGGAACGTGATTTTTCGACTCGGTAAAACTGATCGAAAACGTGTTCCAAATCCTCTTTCGGAATTGGTGTTCCGCTGTTGGTTACGTTAAGTTGAATCGTGTTCGTTAATTTTTTCAGTCTGATAACAAGTTGTCCCGAAGGTAAATTATATTTGATGGCATTGTCAATGATATTGACCAGAGCCCGGTGGAACTGGCCGGGATCACCGAAATAGTTCAGGGTCTTAGGCAGAGAGCTGCTCCATTGAATATTTTTTTCTTCAATCAGGGGTTTAAAATCTTCAATAACGGATGCGGTTGTGGCTGTAAGATCAAAGGTCTCGGGCCTTATTTTACGACCCAGTTCCAGCCAGGAGAGGGTCATTAGATCCTGCAGCAGGCGTTTTATACGCAGCATGACCTGCTGCTGGCGTTGCAGATCTTTATGAAAGTCAGCCGGTAATTTTTGGTTCAAGAGGCTCTGTTCCATAAAGATTCGGACACTGGTCATCGGGGTGTTGAGTTCGTGGGCCGCGTCGGCAAGAAACTGCTTCTGCCTGGTAAAAGAGTACTGCAGACGGTCAAGCATCTGGTTCAAGGCGAAAGCGAGATCATAGAGTTCATCCTGGCTCGGGTTCAAGGGGATACGCACAGCCAGATCGTTTTCATCAATTTCCCGGGCCAGGTTGGTAATCCGGCTGATTGGCGAGAGGATACGCCCGGCCAGAAAATAGCTGATCAGGATTAACAGCAGGGTTGAGAATGAGAGGCCCAGAGAGATAAAGAGGATGACTTCGACAATCTCCTCATTGAGTTTCTCCATCGGTAGAGCTACATAAATGTGGTAGCCGGGAGGAGCTGCATCGGCAGTGACTTCTACTGAGCGCACCCGAAACGTCACCTCATTGAAACGATCCTGATGAAGGTCAATTTTTTCTTTGGGGATATTGATACTGACGGTAAATTTTTTCTTAGTGGAAGTGAGCGGCAGATCAACAATTTTTGCCAGAGGAGAGGAGTATATGAGTTTGCCGGCGCGTCGGACCTTAATCCAGTAGTGACGGTTGTCGAAAGAAATTATCGGTAGCGGAGAACTCTGCTCAAATCCTGGTTCAAGGACTCGAGCATCGTTTTGTATGACCATGGTAAAGACATTGTGTAGCGTGGCCTTGAGCGCGTCATCAAGCTGTCTGTAAATCTGTTCCGACATCTCATAGAAGACAATCAGGGAGAATACCAGGCTGACGAGGATTCCGGCACCGGTAATCAACAGGGTGATTTTTGTCAAAAGTTTCATAAAAGGTTACCCTTTGATGACAAAACCGATGCCGCGCACCGTTTTGATCGGTGAATTACCGGCAGTTTCATTACTGATTTTGTGGCGCAGATTTTTGATATGAACATCGATCGTATTGGACATCGTAAAGGGGTCGAAATCATCTCCCCAGACATGTTCGGCCAGGGTGACGCGGGAGACCGGCTGGTTTTTGTTGTAGAGGAGAAATTCCAGCAGGGAGAACTCTTTGGGGGTCAAGTCGAGATCTTCTCCACTCTTTGTCACCCGACGGCTGATGGTGTCGAGTGAGAGATCTTCAACCGTAAGCAGGGTATCACATTCGCGGCCCGGCCGCCTCAATAGAGCCCGGATTCGGGCCAGCAGTTCAGCTATGGAAAAAGGCTTGGCCAGATAGTCGTCGGCTCCGTAATCGAGACCCCTGACTCGATCTTCGACGGATCCTTTGGCGGTTAAAAGCAGTACCGGGGTAATGATGTCGGCCCGGCGCATCTCCTGTAATATCTCCAGTCCGTCAATCTGCGGCAGCATTATGTCGAGGAGAATCAGATCGTAGCTCTCGGCAAAGATTTTATCTAGGGCCTGACTGCCATCCGCCGCTGTATCCATCAGATAACGCTGTTCACTAAGCAGGCTTTCCAATTGTTTGAGCAGTTGCAAATCATCTTCGACGAGTAGGATTTTCATTCTTTTTTTTATTATTTGAGTGCTCGGTTACGGAGAATTATATGATCGGCTCCCTGGTAGTAGGCCATACAATCTAATACAAGCGGGTCATCCGGCTTAATCCCGGTAGTTTCATTATAGGGTTTCACCTGGAGATCAATTTTCTGCTGCGGGGACAAGACTACTAACTTTTCATCTTTAAGTAAACCAAGTTTTACGTAGTTGGCAATCAGGGCCCGCGGTTTGAAGTCGGGCCGAAGTATGTCATGACCGAAAAAATCACTCTCATAAGAGAGGTTTAAAAGACCGAGAATAGTCGGAGCGATGTCAATCTGACTTGACAGCTTATCAATCTCTCCCGGTTCAATATATTCGGGTGCGTAAAGAAAAAAAGGTATATGGTACTTTCTTACCGGCAGGCCGATTTTCCCGGCGCTGTGGGCGCAGTGATCGGCCACCACAACAAAGATAGTTTCATTAAACCAGGGCCGTTTTTTAGCCTCTGAGACCAATCTCTTGAAGGCGTAGTCGGTATATTTGACGGCTCCTGATTGATTTTTGCCTGAGGGAAGATCAATCTTTCCTTCCGGGTAGGTATAGGGCCGGTGGTTACTGGTTGTCATCAGATGAAAAAAGAAAGGTGTGTCGGCATTGAAATCTTTATCGGCTTCGCTGAGCGCTTTTCTATAGAGATCTTCGTCGCAGACACCCCACGCATTAGTGAAGGTGGTTTCGGATTTGGCAAAATCGGTCTGGTCAACACAGCGATAACCGTGATCGCTGAAAAAGCTGTTCATATTGTCAAAGAAACCGCGGCCGCCATAGATAAAAGCGGTATCGTAGCCGTTTTGTCTGAGTATCTCGCCTAAGGATAATAATCTTGTCGGTTCCGGCCGTTTGACCAGGGAACGCCCTGGGGTCGGGGGCATGGACAAGGTTATCGCTTCAAGGCCCCGGGTGGTTCTGGTACCGGTCGCGTAGAAGTTATTAAAAAGCAGTCCTTGCTTTAGCCACTGATCCAGAAATGGAGAGATATCTCTCTCTTTACCGAACCTGGTCAGGTAGCTGGCACTCAAACTTTCAACCGTTATCAAAAAGATATTTAACTTCCTGGGTGGACCGGTGGTTGTGATGCGACGTCTAATATTGTACAACTCCGTCGGGTTATCGGGTTGAGAGTTTTTTTCAAACAGCAGATGCTGCAGCCTCGGTGAGAGGAGACGATCATCTCCGAGGGCATAAAAGGAGCGGTAGTCAAGTTTATTGTTGCGGAATGCGGCAACGAACTGGTAGGGGCCGTTACCGGCCAGCTCGTTGGCGTAATTGTTGGTAGAGAGTTCTTTTAAGGGTTGGCCGATCAGAAAATATGATAAAATTGCGGCCAGGGTGAGGACTGCGGTAAAACGGGCTCTGGCAGCCGGCGGCTCAAAAGTTGAGATGTAGCGGATTACCGGTTTTCTGACCAGGTAGAGAGTCAGCGATGCGGCGACAAAGATTGCTCCCAGCAGAGAGAAGAGGGGGTAAGATTCATAGATGTTCCGGGTTACCTCGTGACAATAGATCAGATAATCGA
Organism: Thermodesulfobacteriota bacterium; assembly: GCA_024763535.1. Lineage (GTDB taxonomy): Bacteria > Desulfobacterota > Anaeroferrophillalia > Anaeroferrophillales > Tharpellaceae > Tharpella. The sequence goes on along the minus strand of JANTFH010000070.1, from coordinate 5,205 downwards.
TGGCGATAAAATTAAAACGGGTATGAAATTCATCCCAGAAGAGCCACTCAGCGACCAGAACGAAATAGTATCCGTAAAGTAATATAAAACCTGAAAGCAGGGTTGAGGCTTTACCGAAGCGGCTCTTAAGCAGCCGGTTTGGTATGAGCAGCAGAAGAAAAGAGAAAAAGAGGCTGAAATAGATTGTAAAGGTCAGATCGTACAATAAGCCGATGCCGAAGATATAGGCCAGATTACTGAGCGAGTGATCCAGATTCGGCCAGGTCGAGACCAAGAGCAGGCATCTTAAAAGAAAAAAGCCCGTCAGGGCTATGACGGCAAAGAGAAAAATAATTTGATGGCGGCTGTTTCTCAGCCATTTTAATCTATTCATAAATTTTTACCGTAACCTAAAAAATACCTGTTAATTTTCCGCATCTCTTTGACTGCGACGGCGAAATGTTATGCAGCACTTTTTCAAAAGAGATGTGACGTGGTGAATGCTGTTTGTAACAAGTTATCTATGAAGAGATTGTGAACGCAGATGTTTGATGTGGGGAGAGAATTAAATTCTCTCCCCGTATCGGGATGGTTTCGGAATGCTGCTGAATAGTTACTTGAGGTTTTTGACGGGGATGTTGCTCAGTAATCTTACGGCCCGACTTTTTTTGCGGTAAGGCTTGATCTCGGTGATAATTTCAAGGCCCTGCTTAGGTAGCTGCTCCCATGAATGGCTTTCGGCCAGCAGCAGGAAGGGGCGTTTTTCGGCAATCATGGCTTTTACTTCGTCGGGATCCAACTGGGGAATCGGTTTGTCGTAATAGAAGGCCAGTTGCAGAAATTTTTTCTCACAGAGGCAGTATATCGGTCCCAGATTATCTACTTCGTGGATCTTGGCCAGCAAAGGCTTAAAGGCGGAATAACTGTAACGGTATATTCTCGGCCCGATTGCGGCATGGAAGATAAAATATGCTGCCAGTAAGGAGAGGGAGAAAAGGGTAAAATATTTTTTTCCCTTCTCATCATAGGTAGCTGTGAGCCAGGCATAAAAATCACGCAGATAGATTGCCAGGCAGACGGCCAGAGGTGGAAACAGGGGCAGGATGTATTTGTTATGTTTACTGGCGATAAGCGACATGATGATCAAGGGTGCAATCATCTGCAGGGCAAAATAGACGGCAACCGGTTTATGGAAAAGTTTGATACTCTTTTTGGCCCGGAAAAACAGCAGCAGAGTCCAGGGCGCAAAGATACCCAGAAGATTGACAATATAGACATAAAAAGGTTTGCTGTCGGAGAGACCGCCTAATGATTTGCCGACAATATCGATCTCGATCACCTGCCGCAGCAGCGGCCCGGCGGAGGAGAACCAGATGGCAATATACCAGGACCCGCCGACCGCGAGCATCAGCAGCCAGCCCGGCCAGAAGAAAAGACCGCTGAAAACCCGGCGGGAACGCTGTAGAGTGCCGAATACCAACAGCGGCGGCCAGAAAAAGAGCAGCGCTACCGGCCCCTTGGTGAGGATGGCGAGGCCTAAGCAGAGATAGCTTACATAAAGCAGTTTTTTACTGCTGGAGATGTAATAATCCAGAAAAAAGAGATTTGCCGCAACACAGAAAAAGGTCAGCAGCATCTCGATTTCAGCCTGATGGGCGTGCTCGGTGAAAGAGAAGGAGGTCCCGAGAATAAGGATTGTTAAAACTGCAGTATCACGGTTGATATATCTCTTCAGGGAGCGATAGAGGAGCGTGCAGGTTGCCAGGGCGGCAAGAACCGACGGCAGGCGGAAAGCCCACTCCGCGGTAGAGTTGAATAGCTTAGCGGAGAGAACCATCAGCCAGTAAAGCATCGGGGGCTTGTCGATGTAGACATGACCATTCATGGTCGGGATCAGCCAGTTGCCGTTACGCACCATCTCCAGGGCGGTCAGGGCCCGGCGACCTTCGTTAATCCCATTCAGCGGCATCTTCCAGAAACCCCAGAAGATTACCAGTCCGGCTCCGACAAGAAGCATCAGCCCCAGGGGGCCGCCTAAGAGAGAGTTTTTATCACTGTTCATCGGTTTTGCTAAAGATTCACGGTTTTCTGCAGTTGAAAAGATTTCAGGGCCGCATCAACGACTTTTACCGCATCGGCTCCGGCCTCGGCCGTAGCCCTTGGCGCTTTTCGCGTCTGTACACAGTCAATGAAATCTCTAAGTTCGAGGAGAAGCGGCTCTGAGGGCAGGATCTCTTTTTGCAGAATCTCTCCGGAAACCCCTTTCCAGGTATCTTTCTCTTTGACGTGCTGGTTGTTGAAGATGGTTATCTTGTCCTGCGACGCGGCAAAATTACAGACCATGGTCGCTTTTTCGCCGACTACGGTAACCAGCCTCTTTTTCTCCGGGGAGAAATAGTTGGCTTCAATCAGGGCTCTGGTTTCACCATAGGCCAGCCAGACCCAGGACATATCATCCATGCCGCGGCCGAGCAGGTCGTGGCATTGGGCCATAACCTGCTGCGGCGGCCCGCCCATCAGATAATTATAGAGATCAACAAAATGGATGGCGTCGGAGATCGTTACTCCGCCATCGTTACGCGGGCGTTTGAAACCGGAGAAACTGCCGGTTATGGAACGGATTTTACCGAGTTCTCCGCCGGCTAAAGCTTCTTTCATATAAGTGGTGGCCGGATCATAACGAAAGATATGACCCACCTGGCAGATTACCTGACTCCGGTTGACGGCAGTTACAAATTCATCCGCTTTGAGAGCATTTTCCGCCAGCGGCTTTTCCGTGAAAATATCTTTTTTGTGAGCGATAGCGTTAAGCGCGATCGGTAGATGAGTCTGAGCCGGGGTGACGATATCAACCGCATCAACCTGTTCGATAAACTGGGTTAAATCTGCCGTGACATGGTCGGCGGGCAAACCCTCTTTGATGCAGCGTTGGCGTTCACTTTCCGAGAGCTCGGCGACAAAAAGTTCGACACCTAAATTTTGCAGAACCCGCATATGGTTGGCACCCCAGCGGCCGGTTCCCACCTGTAAAATTTTCATATCTTCAGATCTCCTCTCTATTTAATTTTTGGGATAAAAATTTCATTCCGATAACCACGACAACCAGCAATATCGAAGCGATTGCCACTTTGCTGAAAAAACCACTCTGGGCACTGCTGCCGTAGAGAGCGAAAACAATCGCTTCCGGCAGAAACCCGACCACCGAACCGCAGACAAACTCGACCAGAGAAACCCTGGTCAGGGCGAGTAAAATATTGACTAAAAGACAGGCTAAAGGCAACTGCCTGATGAGAATCACCGCCAAAAAGCCGTTTCGAGCCACAAGCTTGTCGGCTTTTTCGACATAACCGCTGATGCGATCAAGAAACAGGGGCCGACCCAACAGGCGGAAAAAAGCAAAAATCACGATTGAGCCCGAAAGTGCCGCCAGAACCGAATAGACCGCCCCCCAAACCGGGCCGTAAAGGACGCCGCTGACCAGGCTTACAGCCGAGCGGCCCAGGCCGCAAACAATCACCAGAGCCCCGCCCGCTATAAATAAAAGGCGGCCCATGAATTCCGGCAGGGCCGCAAGTTTCTCCTGTAGAAGAGGGATTTTGTCGGGATGCAGGTACTCTTTTAACCCGGAAAAATGAACTATCGCTAAAACCGAGCTTAGAACAAGTGCCAGCAACAGAATCCGGCCGATATTGCGATAGCTGAAAGAGTAATTGTCGGTCATCGGTAAAGTTCTTCAGTCGCTTTCAACATACCGGGTTGCCGGAACACAGCGCTTATGCCACCAGCGCATGGCAATACAGTCGATGATCCCCCGGAAAAGGCGGTTGCCAACTCCGTATTTGGAAACTCCCATAGTTCGCGGGCGGTGGTTGACCAGCTGTTCCGTTACCTCATAACCCTGAAAACGCAGAATTGTCGGCAGGAAACGGTGCATGCCGTTAAAAACCGGGACTTCGCGCAGAGCCGCCCGGCGCAGAATTCTGAAGGTACATCCGGCATCGCTGATCTCATCGCCGGTAACCAGGTTGCGAAAGGCATTGGCGCTGCGTGAAGAGAGACGTTTAATCCAGTCATCCTCACGTTTACGCCGGATACCGCAGACCGCGGCCAGATCCTGACTCTCAATCATATGCAATAGAGTCGGGATGTCGGCGGGATCATTCTGGAGATCGCCATCCATGGTGACAACGAATTTCCCCCGGGCGTGCTGGAAACCGGTAGCGGTCGCCGCACTTTCGCCGCAGTTAACTTTGTGGGATATAACCCGCAATTGGGGGTAGCGCTTCTGCAACTCTGCAAGGGCTGTGAGACTGTCATCACTGCTTGCGTCATTAATGCAGATAATCTCAAAGCTTAACTCAAGTTTTTCGAGCACTGCGTTAAGCTCCGCCAGGAGCGGGTCGACATTCTCCTCTTCATTGAAGATCGGAATGACGACCGAAAGAGAGATGTTGTTGTCCATTTATTTATCTACCTTTTGCCGCTCAAAAAGGCCGAGATAGCGTCAACCACGGCCCGGATTTCAGCTTCGGTGATATAGGGGAACATCGGCAGTGAAAGAATTTCCCGGGTTGCGGCCTCAGTTTCCGGAAAGCTGCCTGCGCCGAGATTCAAGTCAGCGTAGGCCGGTTGCAGGTGCAGCGGTTTGGGATAGTGAAGCCCGGTCTGGATGCCCTGCTCCTGAAGATATTGGCGCAAGGCGTCACGCTTCGCATGCCGGATTACGTAAAGATGCCAGATCGGCTCACACCCTTCCGGCACTTTCGGGCAGGTGATTTCAGCAAAGGGCTTAAGCAATTCGCTGTAGAGATCGGCCGCCCGGCGGCGATCTTTATTCCATTCGTCCAGAACCTTCAGACAGAGAGAAAGCTGGGCCGCCTTCATGGTATCGAGACGGCTGTTGGTGCCGATCGCCTGATGCGTGAATTTGTCATAACGGCCATGATTGGCCAGCATCCGCACTTGAGCTACCAGTTCCGAATCGTTGGAGGCCATGGCCCCGCCGTCACCAAAGGTCCCAAGATTTTTTGACGGGAAAAAACTGAAACAGCCGGCCCGGCCTATGCTGCCGACCCGTTTACCCTTGTAGCGGGCTCCCATCGCCTGGGCGACATCTTCCACCAGAGGAAGATTATGGCGTTCGGCAATTGCCATCAAAGCGTCCATATCAGCCGGAATGCCGTAGAGGTGAACCGGCAGGAGAGCTTTGGTTTTCGGGGTGATTGC
>JANTFH010000069.1 GCA_024763535.1 Thermodesulfobacteriota bacterium | reverse complement strand
CAGAGACCGGCACCGAATTTCAGTAGCCGGGAGAGTGTCAGAGGGATATCCAGTTTATGGGTGGGAAGCAGTATATCCGAGTTATCTGTCTTAAGAAAGAGTTCGTCAGGCAGCTGTTTGAGCTCATTGATTAAAAGCTTTCGGCATAAGATGCAGCGTTCCGGATTATGTCGCAGAAAATCGATTCCTTTTCTCTCGGCAATCGCCAGAGCGATATAGCCGTCGAGCCGGAAATCGAGGTTAAGCCAGAGAAATTCATAACCTGAAGGATGCGGCCGGCCTTTATCGCGAGCGTCATTGATGATGAGCCGCAGCATCTCCGTCTCCCAGGCCAGCAGCCGCATTAAAGGATTGCTGCGGCTGGAGTAGGCAAAAGAGTCCATCTCCAGACAGAGGCCGAGACAGAAATTTTGTTCCTCCGGGGTTAATTCGGCGAATATCGATGCTTCCCGGCAGAGGGCGTTGGCACATTTGAAGCGGTAGCCGGTCAGATCTCTTAAATCGTGGCCGTGGTGCCGGAGCGGGTGCAGGAGGCAGCCCGCCTGTTTCTCCTCATCATCGAGAAAACCGAGGCCCCAGCAGCTCTCGCCGGAGATCTCCAGGGCCCGGGCGATATTTTTCTCCAAGTCCCGGCGATTGCGGCGCAGCAGGGCTCGTCTTTCGTCTATATTGTCGAGGGGGTCGGCTTCCGGATCGCGAATCGGCGGGCAGCAGTAAAAACAGCTTTTCCGGTCGTCGGGAAAGCAGAGTGAGGTAAGTTTGAGCATCATTGGGTGTGAAGATCCGGCCGGTCACTCGTTTAAGGTTGACCGGCCGGCTTATGGGTGAGTAGTTTATTCGCTGTACATAATGGCCAGGATCAGGGCCGGTTTGTCGGTGTTGGTTATAACGACATGCGGGGTGGTTGATTTAAGATAGAGGGCATCGCCTAATGAGAGAATCTCGACTTTATCTTCAACCGTAATTTTTACCTCACCGTCGATAACGTAGATGAGCTCTTCGCCGTCATGAACCGAAGGCACGACATCCTTGGCTTTCTCCGGATTCAGTTTGACGATAAAGGGATCCATGTGGCGGTCTTTAAGATCGGCCGCCAGAGGAATATAGCTGTGGTAGCTGGCCCGGCCGGTCGGCAGCGGAGCGCTCTTCTGGTCACTTACCCGTAAAACACTATAGTTTTTCTGCTCCTCTCTGTCGGAAAAGAGGGAGCTCATAACCGTATTTAGGGCCCGGGAGAGACGAATCATCGTGCCCAGAGGCGGGATGACCTTCTCCTGTTCGACATTTTCGAGCATTTCGACTTCAAAACCGGTCTTCTGAGCCAGCTCTCCCAGAGAAAGTCCCTGAGTCTCACGCATGTGTTTGATCTTTTCACCAACATGAATCGGTTCGGACTGCTCTTGAGGTTTATCCATGTGGTCTGCCAGATCGGTCAGGTATTTTTCGTAATATTCATTGTATTTTTCAATCTTTATCATCGTTCTCACTCCATAAGTTGAAAAAATAATTTTTTCAGGCTTAACCTTTGTTTGCCAGCTTACGTTAAGTGGCCTGTTAAAGAGCTACGCTGTTATCATATAATGTTAATGATGTAAAGCGCAAGTAATTATTTTTTATCAGCCGAAAAAGTAATTCCAGGAAAAATTTTGTTGATAAAAAATCTTGACAAACATCCGGTGGTCGGTTAGCAGTCATCGGCAAAATAGAGCAGGAGCGGACTATTCTTGTCGGTTGATGATTTTTCAGATGATTGCGAGTGGCGATTGGCCGCTTATCGGGAGTTGGTCAGCCTGGTTAATGGTCTCTTTGGATCCTTCCTGGCTGATTACTGTTGTAACTGTCGGGTGGTTATCGGGCGTCTGCCGGAAGCTGAGGATGAGGAGTTTACTCTGCTGGAAGGAGTTTATCCCGGCTGCTGTCACCGCGGGGCCGGAGATATCTTTCGGCTTGAGGGTCAGGTACCGGAGCGTTCATATCTTGAGGCGGGATTGATTGCCGCGCTGCAGCGTGAACGTAAGTTGCGGATGAGTTCTTTTGCTGACGGGAGCTGTGGCGGTACCTACCGCCTGCGGCGTCATGATGACAACTCGGTAATCAGCGGCGCTCACTGCCGCTATTTTTCCGCCTCCGGCTGCATCCTGGGAGATTTGAAAGGTCCGCTCTGTATAAATTTCATCTGTCCGCCGATGCGCCGTGATCTGTTGCTTGTCTGCGGTGACGATGCCGGTCTGGTGGGGCCGGAGCCGGATTTTCTTTTACTTTATCGAAGCCTCGCTGTTATCAGTTATGATACCAGGGCGCAGGTCGATCGAGAACTTGAGTCGCTGGGCCGCCGGGTTAAGGTTTTCAAGGAGCGTTGCCGGCAGTTTTTAGCGATTAATAAAATAGATTCACTGTACGATTTTTTTAACGGAGATAAATAGTCAAGATGCTGAATAAACTGTTAGCTTCACTTGATGAATCCGAGAGGGCCGCCGTCGATGATGAGGAGTATGCCGTCTTAAAAGCGGTAGCGGCTGAGCTGCCTTCAGTTAAAAGGGATGTTTTAGAGCTGATTCCGACCCTGCAGCTGATTCAGACGAAGCACGGTTATCTGCCCCGTCTGGCTCTGCGCATGGTTGCCGACCATCTGGGCACAACCGTCAGTAAGGTTTATGGTATCGCCACCTTTTACAACCAGTTTCGTTTCAATCCTCCGGGACGTAATCCGATCAAGGTCTGCCTCGGTACGGCCTGTCATGTCAAAGGTGGTGAGATTATCCTGGAAAACTTTGAACGGCGGTTGGGGATCAAAGAGAACGAGACTTCCGAAGATCGTGAATACAGCCTTGAGCGGGTCGCCTGTATCGGCTGCTGCGCCCTGGCGCCGGCCGTGGTGGTCGGGGAGAAGGTTGAAGCCTATGTGACTCCCAGCAAGGTTGAAGGAATTATCACCGAGATCGAAGTTCGTAAAGAGATGGCAGCTCGGGAGCAGAAAAAAGATGAAGAGTAATAAGAGTCCGGAAGAGTATCTGAAAGAGCATGCCGATGAGGCTCGGGCCGCGGTTACGGCCCTGAAAAATTCTTCTAATCCGGTTATCTATGTCGGTGCGGCCACCTGCGGCCGGGCCGCCGGAGCTCTGGAGACGATCGCCGGTTTTGAAACGGCTTTAGAGGAGAACGGGATTACCGCGGAGATCAGAAAGGTCGGCTGTCTCGGCCACTGTTATGCCGAACCGCTGGTGATTATCCAGAATCCGGGTTTCCCGCCGCTTCTCTACCAGAAGATCGGAGCCGGTGAAGCCGGCATCCTGGTGCGCTCTTTCTTAAAGGACGGAAGTGACCCCTGCTATGAATATCTGATCGGGGCTCTGGAGGCGGACGAAAATTTTCCGACCTTGATGGATTATCCGCGTTACCTTTATGAAAAGCGGGTAGTAATGGCGCATTGCGGTCTGATCGACCCGGCGGAGATTGATCACTATCTGGCCGTCGGTGGTTATGAATCACTGGCATCAGGTCTGAAAAAGGGCAGCGAATGGGTACTTGAAGAAGTTAAAAGTGCGAATTTGCGCGGCCGCGGCGGGGCCGGTTTTCCGGCCGGGCGCAAATGGGAGATCGCCCGTCAGGTTGAAGCTGAAGAGAAACTGCTTATCTGCAATGGTGACGAGGGTGATCCCGGAGCCTATATGGATCGCACCCTGTTGGAGAGTAACCCGCATCAGGTGCTTGAAGGTCTGGCGCTGGCGGCCTTGGCGGTCGGAGCGGAAAAAGCCCTGCTCTATATTCGGGCCGAATATCCCCTGGCGGTCAAAGTCATGGAAAGTGCAATCTCCCAGGCTGAGAGCAAAAATCTTCTCGGAGCCAATATCCTCGGCAGTGATTTTTCCCTTGCGGTTTCAGTTTTTCAGGGATCCGGAGCCTTCGTTTGCGGTGAAGAGACGGCTTTGATCGAGTCGCTTTCCGGCCGTCGCGGTATGCCTAAACTCCGGCCGCCATATCCGGCGGTATCCGGTTTTGCCGGCCGGCCGACGATTATCAATAATGTCAAGACCCTCTCCACCGTTCCTTCAATTATCAAAAACGGGGCCGCCTGGTTTCTGGATATAGGGACTCCTGACAGTCCCGGTACCGCCATTTTCTCCGTTGTCGGGGAGGTTGAATATCCGGGTCTGGTCGAGGTGCCGATGGGGGTTACCCTGGAGCATCTTGTGGTTGATGTCTGCGGCGGTATCAAGAATGGCAAAGAGTTGAAAGCGGTGCAGATCGGCGGTCCCTCAGGCGGCTGCCTGCCGGCATCATTGATGGATACCATTATCGATTTTGACTCGCTGCGAAGCGTCGGTGCGATGATGGGCTCCGGCGGCCTCGTGGTTATGAACGAAGATACCTGCATGGTGGAAGTGGCCCGCTATTTTACCGATTTTACGCAAGGGGAGTCCTGCGGCAAGTGCACCTTCTGCCGGATCGGTACCCGTCACCTGCGCGAAATTCTGCACTCGATTACGATCGGTGAGGGTCTGCCCGGTGATATCAATGATCTGACTGAAATCAGTGAAGCGGTCGTGGCCGGCTCACTCTGCAGTCTTGGCAAAACCGCTCCGAATCCGGTCTTGACGACCCTGCGCTTCTTCCGGGATGAATATGTCGCCCATGTTGAAGGCAAATGCTGCCCGGCGCGGATGTGCCGAACCCTGACCGCCTTCTACATCGATCTTGAAGCCTGTGCCCGGGGCTGCGACGCCTGTGTCGCCTGCTGTCCGACAGAGTCTATCTTTACGACCAGTAACCGTAAAAAGGCGATCGATCAGGAAAAATGCGTCAAGTGCGGTGAGTGTGTCTATGCCTGTCCACCGGAATATGATGCCGTCCGGCGGGTCTCTCCGCCGGAGTTGATTCCGGATCAGGGGGTTGAACCGTTGCCGGAAAATGAGAAAGAGGAGTCTGAGGCATGAGTGATAAACTGGTTACCATAACCGTTGATGACAAGGAAATTTCCGCTCCGGCCGGATCGTATCTGCTGCCGGTCTGTCTTGAGAATGATATCTATATCCCCAATCTCTGCTATCTTGAGGGTATGGAAACGCCGCCGGCCTCCTGCCGTCTCTGCCTGGTTGAGATTGAGGGGCGTCCGGGGCCGCAGGTCTCCTGTCGTTGTCTGATTGAGGACGGTATGGTGGTCAAAACCAACTCCGAGGAGATTCTGAAATTGCGTCAGATCGCCTTCCGGCTGCTGGTTTCAACCAACGACGGCAGTTGTAAAAGCTGTATCTCCAATCGCAGCTGTGAACTGCAGCAGATCGCCAAATTTCTTCATCAGCCGCTCAGAACCAAACGCCTGCGTCACATCGACCGGGCCTATCCGCCTCTGATCGACGACCATCCTTATCTTGTCTACGAACCCAAGAAGTGTCTTTTGTGCGGTCGCTGTGTGTACGTCTGCAATAACATTGAGAAAGGTTACAAACTCAGTTTTGCCCAGCGCGGTATGGATACCATCGTCTCCTTTTTCGGCAGTGATCTTGATCCCGCCAGTGCTTTCTGCAAAGAGTGCTTTGCCTGCACCGAAGTCTGCCCGGTCGGGTCATTGAGCAGTAAGGAGAAATGGAAGGCCTTTGTTGACGGCCTGAAATAAGTAATTTTTTTAAGTAGGGGGATCTTTTTGTGAACCTGCTTGCCTATCATACAACCGGCCTGGCGCTTAAGATTTTAAGTGCTTTCTCCAGGGCCCGGGTCAATCTCCATAATGGTGATAATCTGCCGGCCGGCGGGACGATTTTTGTTATCAACCATTTCACCCGCTTTGAGACCCTGCTCCTTCCCTATCATATCTCCAAATTACTGGATAAACCGATCTGGTCACTGGCTTCGGAGGAGTTCTTTACCGGTCTGCTCGGACGCTACCTGGATCAGGTCGGCGCGGTTTCGGTGGCCGATCCTGAACGAGATAAGCTGATCGTCCGAAGTCTTGTCGGCGAAAGCGGGGCCTGGATAATCTTTCCCGAAGGGCGCATGGTCAAAAATCGCAAGGTTATCGATCGGGGTGATTTTGCGATAATTGATGAGAGCGGCCGGCACGCCCCCCATACCGGGGCGGCGGCCCTGGCCCTGAAAGCCGAGATCCTGCGGCAGCGCTGGCTGATGCTTAAAGAGATCATGCCCGATAAAAATGACAGTCTGCTGGCCTCTTTCGATATCTCGCCGACCACTGATATGACTAATTCAGTCAATATCGTTCCCGTTAATCTCACCTATTATCCTCTGCGTTCCGCTGATAGTCTGCTGCAGAGATTTTCCAACATGCTCGACGAGAAGGTTTCACAGCGTCTTTTGGAGGAGATTCTGGTCGAAGGGTCGATGCTGCTTGACGGGGTTGATATCGATATTCGTTTCGGGCGTCCGGTTGTGGTCGAACCTTTTGTCCATAAAATATTCGGCAGCCGGATCCCCGAGCTGGTCGATGACCGCCACTCCCGTTCCGCTATCAGAAAGATGACTGATGGCTTGCTTACTTCGATCTACAACCAGACTACCGTAAACCTTGATCATATCATCGCTTCACTGTTCTATAAAACCAGAGGGGCCAAGTTCAGCGAAACCGATCTGCGCCGCCGGGCCTTTATGGCGGTGACCTCGGTGCGCTGGGAGGCGATCTACTTTCGTCATCGCGGCCTGCTGAATTCCCAGATTGATATTTTGCTTGAAAAAGAGGGGGGGCGGGTCTGCGAATTGTTGAATTTTGCCCGGGAGAGGGGGTTGTTGCGTGATATTGAGCCGCAAATGATGATTTTTACGGACGCGGAAGGGATATGTACCGGTCAGGATTTTCACCGGATCCGGGTGGAAAATCCGTTTCGGGTAATGGCCAACACGGTTGAACCGTTGAAGGCTCTGCAGCAGCTTTTAACCCGATTGACCCGGTTTCCCGGCTGGTACCTGCAGTGGCTTACGGCCAAACGTATCCTGAAAATTATGTTCAGAAACTATTTTCATGACCGGAAAGCCGTGGCGGGAACGGCCGATGTCTGTCCTTTGGCTTGCGGCCGGCCCTATCTGCTTAATAAATTTCGGGCCCGGGTCGGAGTTGTGCTGGTGCATGACTGGCTTGAGACCCCGTTGAGCCTCAAGCCGCTGGCTGATTTTCTGGGCAAGCAGGGCTTTCTGGTTCTGATCCCGAGACTCCCGGGCCACGCCACGGCTCCGGACGACCTTAAAGAGCGCGGTTATGAGGAGTGGCAGACGGCGGTTGACGAAGCTTACGCTTATGTGTCACTGCGCTGTTCTCAAGTTGTCGTCTGCGGGGTTGGTAACAGCACCGCTTTAGCCTTCTCGCTGGCCGTTCGGGGGCATACTCCGGTTGCCCTGATTGCCCTGTTTCCGGCTCTCGATATCCCCGTATCCGAACGTGCCGGAGTTGACGATTCCGAAGCTTCAGACAGTGACGTAAATCCTGTCCGTATCCCTCTGCTTACCTGTCAGAATGCCTATACGGACTGTCCCTCATCATCCCGTCGCGAAGTCAAGAAAATGCTGGCTTCAGCAGTCAAAAATTTGGAACAGATCAAAACCCCTCTGCTTATGTTGCATGATCAGTCTTTGAGCAAATCCGGGCAGCAGTCACTGCAGAAATATCTAGCCCGGATCTCCAGCCCCGTAAAAGAACTTCTCCTTCTTCCCGCCGCCGCCCCCGCCGCCCTCTGCCGGAAAGATAACCGCGGTGGTCAGGCTCTGGTTGATTTTATCAAAAGAAACCTTTATTAATAGCTTTCAGGGTTACATTGCGGTTTTTCTTTGCGCCTTTGCGTCTTTGCGAAAAACCGCTTCTGTCTTCCGCAAAGATGCCAGGAGAGGCAAAATAAATTTGCTCGTTAATCTGTATAATTTGCTTGTAAACTCATGTCTTTAGGGCACGTCTTAAAATTGAGACAATAAGTATTTTGAATCGGAATAGATAGTTTAAGGAAAATAGATGGCAATTTTAGTTTTAATGCGGCATGGCCAATCAATCTGGAATGAGGAAAACCGGCTCACCGGGTCGGTTGATGTGCCGCTGACGGAAAAAGGGCGGGGTGAAGCGATTGCTGCGGCGCTGCAATGTTCGGGGCTTGAATTTGATATCGCTTACGCGTCGCCGCTCTCCCGGGCCCGGGATACGGCAGCGCTTTTTCTGGAGAAGCTGGGGCAGTTTGTGCCGTTGATTACCGAACCCTTGTTGATTGAGAAAAATTACGGCATCCTGCAGGGTTTGGATAAAGATCGGGTCAAGGCGGAGTATGGTGCTGATGCCTACAATCTCATGCACCGCAGTTATAATGTTGCCCCGCCCGGCGGTGAGAGTCTGCGCGAGTTGGGTCACAGGGTTCAGCCGTTTGTCCGGCAGGTGGTTGGTGAGGATCTCAGACTTAAAAAAAAGGTTCTGCTCGTGGCTCACGGTAATGTCATTCGTTCGTTGATAATGATGATCGAGCAACTTTCGCCGGCTGAAATTGCCGAGGTTGAAGTGGGTACGGCCCAGCCTTTAATCTACCATCTCGACGGGAATTTTAAGGTCGAGAAAAAGGACCTCTGAGAGAATATGGAAAAACGACTGCATATAATCGTCGGCGGCCGGGTGCAGGGGGTCTGGTTTCGGGCTTCAACTCAGGATCGGGCGCGTAAGCTGGGTCTGACCGGGCAGGTTTGGAACCGCTCTGACGGCCGGGTTGAGATTATAGCCGAGGGTTTAGAGGACGATTTAAGAGAGCTTCTGAAGTGGTGCGCACAGGGTCCGAGCCGGGCCCGGGTTGAGGCGTTAGAGAGTGACTGGGCTGAATTTTCAGGCAATTTCGGTGATTTCGCAATTGTCTGATTCAGGCTTGTCCAACTCAGTTTCTGATAAGGTTTTGCCGCCTGCCTCAAATCCCGGTCGTGAGGCTGAATTTTATCTTGATTCCCCGGTTAGAGAATATATCCGTAGTGAGATTACGGCGGCAGCCGGGAATGAGGTTTTTTTTCGGGGTGTTCTGGCTGACGGCCGCGTGGTTGAAGCTGAGGCGCTGGCCCGGGGCAACCAGGCCATGACTCCGGCTCTTTCCCGGCAGCTCAAAGCGGGAGAGGTGGTAATTCACAATCATCCTTCCGGCAACCTGACACCCTCGGATGCCGATCTCAGGGTGGCCTCAATCTTCGGGGCCTCCGACATTGCCTTTTTCATTGTCGATAATGCTGTAAGTCTTGTCTATGCTGTTATCGAACCGGTACCTGTTAACGAAATCAAGCCGCTCGCGCTTGACCTGGTGGAGCACTATTTTGCGGTGGCGGGTAAACTGGCGCAGGCTATGCCGAGTTTTGAATACCGGGCCGAGCAGGCCGAGCTTGCCCGCGCTGTCGTTAAAACCCTGAATCAATCGAATTTTCTTCTGGCCGAGGCCGGTACCGGGGTTGGTAAAAGTCTGGCTTATCTGATTCCGGCAGCCCTCTGGGCTCTGCGTCATAATCAGCGGGTTGTAATCTCGACCAATACTATCAACCTGCAGGAACAGCTCTTAAATAAGGATCTGCCGCTTTTGACGGAGCATTTGGGGCTGCCGCTTACGGCCCGGTTGATCAAGGGCCGGGGTAACTATGTCTGCCGCCGGCGGGTTAACGAATTTACCACTGAACTTGAGGGTGGAGACGAAGCTTACGACGCTGAACTGAAGGCTCTTTTAGAGTGGGCCGGCAACACCGTCGACGGCAGCCGGGCCGATATCGCATCGCTGCCGAGCGCCGCGGTCTGGGAGATGATTGCCAGTGATGCCGATGCCTGCCAGTTTTCCCGCTGTCCCGAGTTCGGCCGCTGTTTTTTTTACCGGGCCCGGCGTGAGGCGGCCGGCGCGCAGCTGCTGGTTGTCAATCACCATCTTCTGATGGCTGATCTCCAGTTCCCGCCCGATGCCGGGGTGCTGCCCCGTTACGAAGCGCTGGTTATGGATGAGGCCCATCACCTGGAGGAGGCGGCCACCGGTTACCTGGGTGAGGGGGTTTCACAGATCGGCATGCTGATGCTGCTTAATCGTCTCAGTCACCGCAAGCGGCGCGGACTTGGTCTGCTGCGGCGTTTGCAGCGGCGTCTGGGGCAGGGGGTTTCAGCCAAGGGTAAAAAAAGCGCGGCGCAAGTAAACTTTTCGGCCTCCCTGGCGGCGCAGATCGAGGGTGAAACCGAGCCCGCGGTATTGATGCTGTCTCATGACTTAGAAGAGCATTTTACAGCCTGGCGGGATATTCTGGAGGCCGAATTTGTTGCCGACAATGATATTATCGAGGGCTCTTTTAAACTCAGAATTACGGATCAGGAGCGCTTGTCCGGGAGTTGGAAATCGGCGCTCAC
>JANTFH010000068.1 GCA_024763535.1 Thermodesulfobacteriota bacterium | reverse complement strand
GGAGTTTGATGGCGAGAACTTCCCGGCGGCCGTTTTCAAGTTCTCGTTCGACCTCAACAAGTTTTTCTTCGGGGCTCAGTCGGGTTTCAACCACGCCGGTAGCACAGGGGAAATTCAGCATTCGCGCCAGCAGCGGGCCGGTCTGGGCGGCCATCATATCGGTTGACATAATCCCGGTTAAAATCAAATCGTAGTTTCCGGCTTCAGCTACAGTCCGGAGCCGGTCGGCGGTGATAAAGGAGGGTGTATATCCGGTCTGTTCAATCGGTTCACTTTTTTCAGTTTTCGCGGTGACAATATGATAGCCGCTGTCAGCGCCGCAGCCGAAGGCCCGGCGGATAACCTGAGCCGCTTCCGGCGGCCCTGCGGTTACCACCGCAACCGTGATCGGTGTAACCGTTGCCAGCGTTTCTTTCAATCGCAGGGCTTCTTCGAGGGCAAAAGCCGCAAAGCGGTCAATCGCCTCCGCCGCTTCCTCCGTGCTCCCTGCCTTTTTTATGCAAACCAGAATCTTCATATTTTTCGTTCATACTGGTGATTTGCTCTCCTGTCAAGAAAAAACGAACAAATGTTCATTTTTATATTGAGGGCAAGTTTACTTATATTGTTTGTAGATTTTATTGTTAACTTTCAATCGACAATAAATTACATGCTAAGTTGACGAAGCATATTTTTGTGTCCAGGCTGCGAAAAACATTATGTATGAACGAGATATTGAGGAATACCTGTCTGTATTTTCGGCCAGGTACCGGTCGCTTACCTTGATTGGGCTCCGGCAGTCAGGAAAGAGAATCCTGGCGTGGAAATTTTTTAAGGATTTTGCCGATTATAATTTTTATAATTATGACACCCAGGATCATAAAAGAGACAACGGCATCTGTGTTTATGGAGGAGAAAAGCTGATTGATCTCGGTTGCCGGGAAGTTGTATAGCGGTTGCGGATGAGGTAGGCTCAGATACAACCGGCGGGCAGTTGGATGATTTTTTCTGCAATCAACTCAACCTGGTCGCTGTTATTGATGACGATGCCCAAAGGAAGATTGTTTTTATTGACAAAGTTTTTTAGAGACTGCAGCTGGCGTTGTTTGAACGTGGTGCCGAATTTGATTTCGATGGGCAAGATTCCGAAAGGACCTTCGAGGACAAGATCTATTTCAGCCCCGTTTTTTGTTCGAAAATAATTGTAGTTCCAATTAGTAACCGGAAGAGCTTGAATTCCTTTGATAATCTCTTCAGTAACAAATGCTTCAAAAGCAGCCCCCACCATAGGGTGAGTCAATAACTGCTCCCGACTGCCAATCATCCTGATGAAATTTGCAAACCCGCTGTCCCTGAAATTACCTTTAGGCATTTTAACGATTGATTTACTTGAAGTGGATTCATAGCTGGGAAGATTGCGCCAGATGTAGCTGCCGGCGGCGATCTCAAGGTAGTCCCGGATCGATTTTTCGGAGATATCGAGTGATCTGCCAACTTGGGAACGGTTGATTATGGTGCCGCTTAAAGCCGCAAGCATGGCCACAAAACGGCGGTATTTGACGATGTCCAGTCGCGGGAAAAGGTTTCTGATATCCCGTTGGACATAAGTTTGAAAATAGTTATCCATCCAGACGTCATAAAAACGTTCATTGCCGGCCAGTACCGGTTCGGGATAACCGCCTTTGTGAAAAGCTTCCATAACCTGTTTGTGGGTAGATGAAGGCGTCAGATTGCGTAAAAAGTCAACGCTTTCCAAATTGATTTTTGCTTGAAATATCTGGTAGAATTCAGGCAATGGCTGCGCATTGATCTCGTTTGTTTTAAGAGTGCCAAGTTCGACAACAGCAACGCGGCCGGCCAGGGTTTCAGAAACATTTTTAACTAATTCAAGCGAGCTGGAACCGGTCAGCAGGAAACGGTTTTTGCGCCTTTTATCCCGATCGATAACCCCGCGTAACTCCTGAAACAGAGCCGGACATTTCTGAGCTTCATCAATAATTATGGAGTGGGGGTGTTCTTTGAAGAAAAAGTCGATGTCGGCAGTAATAAAATCATAGTCACGGGCTCTTTCAAGGTCGAAGTAGCGCCATTTCGGTTTGAGGTTTTTTGCCAGGGTGGTTTTGCCGCATTGCCGTACACCAAGAATAATTACCAGTGGGAAAAAACTGAGTAACTCGTTAACTTTGTCCGCAATATTTCGTTTCATATCAGTCATATTCGTATAATACACACGAATTTTACTTATGTCAAGCCGGTTTCTTGTTTTATAGTATCTTTTCAGTCAAATAATATCACCTGTCTTTATGGAGAGAAACCGCCCTCGACCCCCGGAATCTGAATAGTAATTATCGACAAAAAAGGTTTCATCTGTTACATCAAAGTACAACAACATCAACTAAAGACCCAAAAGGATATTAAAAATGACGGTCGCAAAAAAATCTCTTGCTTTGAGGCAGAAATATCGCGGGCTAATCGGGGTTAGCAGTAAGGTTCCGATAAAAGATACTTCAGTTTTAAGCCTGGTTTATACCCCCGGCGTCGGCAGCAGTTGTAAAGCCATTGCCGAAAACTCTTCGGACTCTTTTGTCTATACGATGCGGGCTAATACCGTTGGTCTTTTCTCCAACGGATCGGCAGTTTTCGGTCTCGGCAAAGTCGGGGCCGCCGCCGCGATTCCGATGCTAGAGGGGGTTTCGGTATTTTTTAAGAGTTTTGCCGGTATCGATGCGCTGCCGTTGGCAATCGATGCCAAAACTTCGGATGAATTTGTTGAGATCGTCCGGGTTATGGCCCCGACTATGGGCGGTATCTGTTTAGAGGATATCGCTTCACCTGACTGTTTTGCCATTGTTGAGCGTCTGCGCCGGGCCGTCCGCCTGCCGGTGTTCCACAACGATCAACATGGTTCGTCAATTGTGATAATGGCTTCTTTGAATAATGCCTTGAAGGTTGCCGGGAAAACCCTGGCCTCAGCCAAGATAGTGATTAACGGTGCCGGGGCCGCAGGGATTGCCCTGGCGCGCCGAATAGTTCGGTTAGGGGCCGGGGAGGTAATTGTCTGTGATCGGGCAGGGGCCATCTACCGCCATCGAACCGCCAATATGAACTGGGCTAAATCTGAACTCTCATTCATAACCAACCCCGACAAACTCCAAGGCTCCCTGGAAGAAATTTTGCCGGGGGCCGATGTCTTTGTCGGTCTTTCGAGTGGCGGTCAGTTAAAACCGGAAGCGATCAAAACGATGGCCAAAAAACCGATTGTCTTCGCCCTGGCTCTGCCCCAACCTGAAATAGAATATTTGACCGCCCGCAAAGCCGGAGCTTTTATCGTTGCCACCGGCAGTATTAACTATCCCAACTATCTGACGTCATCTTTGGTCTTTCCCGGTTTCTTCCGCGGCGCTCTGGATGCGGCGGCCTGGAAAGTTACCTGGGAAATGGAGATGGCGGCGACCAAGGCCCTGCAGGAACATGTCCCGGAAAATCTGTTGAGTGAAGTCAATATTGCGCCTCGGCTTTTTGATTTCAGCCTGGCCCCTGAAATTGCCCGGCAGGTCGCCGCCGCAGCTGTCGCTGAAGGGGTTAACCGGAAATGTGTTGACCCGGAAAAGGTTAAGTCCAAATTACTGCGCTATGTCTATGAAGGGGAACTCGCAATCCTGCCGGCTCCGAAACGTAAAGAGGCTGACAAAACCGCAGTCGCCACCATTGACGAACAATCGCTTGAGATCCATAGGCGTTATCTGGGCGTGGTCGGGATTGAAGCTAAGATACCGGTTAAAGATACCCACTTGGCTTCTATTCTCTACTCCGCGGCGGGGATTTCAGAATCCTCAAAATTGATCATGGGAAACATTGACAAACTTTATGATCTGACGGTGAAAAGTAACTTTGTTGCAGTCGTCTCGGACGGATCGGCAGTCCTGGGATTCGGTAATATCGGCCCCCGGGCGGCGCTGCCGGTAATGGAAGGCAAAGCCATTCTTTTCAAAACTTTTGGTGGGGTCGAAGCCCTGCCGATCTGTATCGACACCCAGAATGTTGACGAGATCGTCCGGGTGGTTGAAGCCATCTCTCCGGTTTTCGGCGGTATCAACCTTGAAGATATCTCCGCCCCGCGCTGCTTTGAAGTTGAACGTATCTTACGTGAGAAACTGGACATCCCGGTTTTTCATGATGATCAGCATGGCACCGCCGTAATTGTTCTGGCCGGGATGCTCAATGCCTTGAAAATTGTTAACAAAAAACCTGATGAGATCAAGGTTGTGGTCAATGGTGCCGGGGCCGGAGCCACGGCGGTAACCAAACTTCTTCTAAGTGCCGGGATTAAGAATATCATTATGTGTGATACGGCCGGAGCCATCTACTCGGGCCGGACGCAACGGATGAATCCCTACAAGGAAGAGATGGCCCAGCTCACAAATCCGGGTAAATTGAAAGGCAAGCTGGCCGATGTTTTACGCGGAGCTGATGCCGTAGTCGGTCTGTCGCAGGCCAAAACTATCTCGGTGGCGATGGTCAAAAGTATGGCCAAAGAGCCGATTGTCTTTGCCCTGGCCAATCCGGTTCCGGAGATTATGCCGGATGAGGCGGCAGCTGCCGGCGCGAAAGTGATTGCCACCGGCCGCTCCGATTTTCCCAATCAAGTCAATAATTCTCTGGCTTTTCCCGGTATCTTCCGCGGGGCGCTCGATGTCCGCAGTCGCCAGATCGATGACACCATGAAAATTGCCGCCGCCAATGCTATCGCTTCGCTTGTCAGTCCGGAAGATTTGGCTCAGGGCATTATAATCCCATCGGCTATGGATCTTCGGGTGCCGCCGCAGGTGGCGGCCGCTGTCGCCGCTGCGGCAATGACCCAAAAGCTTGCCCGGCGTACTCTGAATTCTGAGGATATTTACAACAACACAAGGGATTATTTGTACGAAGGTATTCTGAGAATTATCTGAAATCCTGGTTCCTAAGTCTTTTGCGATTTATTATTGTAACGATTTACAATGAATGACAATGCTATTGCCGGTGTTTAATAGCGTTGTTGAAGTTGTCCCCGTTATGCGCAACAAAAAAATATCCCAAAGCTGATATCTCCAGCGTGTCAGCTGGAGCTGAGGACTGGTTCCTGCAATTAAAAGGCAATTATCACTTGACAACTGCTGCAATATCTGTTTCTATTCATTAAAGTAACAGCGTTACTTGATGCGATTGGTTTTTTAACTGACAACTGATAAGCGAGGTTAATCAAGCAAAACATTAACCTTGTAAATTAACATGACCTGAACGCTGTTTAACTGAAGTTAAGATTGGGATAAACAAATTGTCAAGTCAGTTCCAAACGACGGGGGGATTATTTGATGTCTGAAGATATCTATAAGCAAGTTGCCAGAAAATTAGACGAAATGCCAACCGGGTTTCCAACCACCGCAAGCGGAGTGGAACTTAAAATTTTAAAGAAGATGTTTCCCGATCCTGTTGATGCCGCCAACTGGCTTCTAATTAACCCGACACCCGAACCGGTGGAGGTGATTGCCGAGCGCTTTGCCAAACCGGTTTCAGAGGTACAGACTATTGTTGACAATTTGGTCGGCAAGGGTTTGATCAAAGCGGCCCAGATCGACGGTGTATATTATTACTTCATGATGCCATATGTTATCGGCATGTTTGAAGACAGCTATCTTTATGGTTTGATTGATGGTGAGTATGCGGAATATTTTGAAGAATATCTGCCGCATTTCTCTAAGAGCTATGGAGGTTTCGCACCTGAGGAGGTCAGAGTAATTCCGGTTAATGGCAGTATTGAAGCGGAAAAGGTAATCTATCCTTATGATGATGCCCGCAAGATTATTGAGCAGGGAAAATCATTTAAGCTGCTGCCTTGTGTCTGTCGTTATCAGAGAAGTGAAATCGGTAAACCCTGTCCCCAGAATCATCCGGTTGAGGAAGGCTGTATCGTTATCTCATATGATGAAAATGAAGACGAGAATGCAAAATACTTCCCGCCCATGGCTAAAAGTGCTTCGAAAGAGGAGGCCCTGGCACATCTGGAACGGGCCGCCGCGGCAGGTCTGGTTCACCAGAGTTACAATCTGGAATCGAGCAATCACTTCATCTGTAACTGCTGTACCTGCTGTTGCGGAATCCTGAGAGGCAGGCTCGAATTCAACGCTCCGCATATGAACGTAAAAAGTAACTATTCCGCCCGGATCGACGCAGATGCCTGTATCGCCTGCGGCACCTGCAAAGACGACAGATGTAAGTTTAATGCTATTGTTGAAGAGGGGATGGTTTATTCCGTGCGGTCTGAACTCTGTGTCGGCTGCGGGGTTTGTGTCGCTAGCTGCCCGGAAACTGCGATTACTCTGGAGGCCAGAGCCGAAAGTGAGCAGACTAAGCCTTTCGAATCATTGGCAAAATTCTATGAAACTCGGGCTTTAACGCGCCAAAAATAGTTGAGATGTATACCAGTATTATCAAAGGCAAAGGAGGAAATGGTGTTGAAAAAAACAGTAGTAGTTTCAATTTTTTTGTTTGGATTTGGATTGCTGATGCTTTTGACTTCCGGTCCGGTCCCGGCTGAAAGCCAGAAAACACAAAGTTTGGAAACAGCTGAGAATAACGGACTGCAACTGCCCCGGCGCGATCCTCATTTCTCAGGTAATATCGGTACAACTTTCAGTACTTCTGACCCGGCGGTTTTTCCACAGCCAGACAAGGCCCCTGAAGGTGCTCCTAATATTGTACTGATTTTACTGGACGATGTTGGGTTCGGTCAGTTTGAAGTAAGCGGTGGAATGGTTCCCTCACCAAATATGAATAAACTGGCGGCAGAAGGAATTTTTTACAACCGTTTTCACACAACTGCCCTCTGTGCTCCCACCCGGGCTGCACTATTGACCGGTCGCACGTCACATCAGGCAAATTTTGGCGTAATCTCCGAGATTTCTACAGGTTATGACGGCTACACTGCCGTAATCCCGCGATCAACGGCAACCATTGGCAAGATACTTGGTCAGAATGGGTATGTGACCGCCTGGATCGGAAAAAACCACAACACCCCGCCCTGGGAAACCAGCCAGAACGGTCCCTTTGATCGTTGGCCATCCGGTGGTCTTGGGTTTGATTATTTTTACGGATTTAATAGCGGCGATAACGACCAGTGGGCTCCTTCCCTGATGGAAGACAGAACCCCGGTTCCGCCATCGAAAGATCCGGACTACATTATGGTGAAGGACTTCGCTGATAAATCGATTGCCTGGCTTAAAAGAACACGTGAAATCCAACCGGACAAACCATTTTTCCTTTATCTTGCCACATTGGCAACCCATGCTCCCCATCAGGTACCGAAGAAGTGGATTGAAAAATTTAAGGGCAAATTCGATATGGGGTGGGACAAGTATAGGGAGATGACGATCAAACGACAGAAAAAGATGGGTATCATTCCGCAAAATACCGATCTTGCTGAACGGCCGGAAAGTCTGCCGGCCTGGGACACATTAAGTGTTGCGGAAAAAAAATTATACGCTCGAATGATGGAGATTTTTGCTGCGTATGGCGCCTTTGCCGACTATCAGGTGGGGAGGGTAATCGACTATGTGAAATCACTGCCGGATGCCGACAATACGATGATCATCTACATTATCGGAGATAATGGTTCGTCCGCCGAAGGTGGTCTACATGGTTTAACCAACGAAAATCAAATGTTTAATGGATTTAATCGAGTTCCGACCGTTGATGATATTCTCAAGGTCTATGATGAACTTGGCGGACCCAAACATTTCAATCATTTCCCGGCGGGGTGGACGGTTGCGATGTGTACTCCGTTCAAATGGACCAAACAGGTGGCATCAGATTTCGGCGGCACCCGCAACGGTTTGATTGTCGACTGGCCGGCAAAAATCAAGCATGGCAAGATCCGCAGACAGTTCCACCATGTGGTTGATATCTATCCGACAATCCTGGAGGTTGTAGGTATCAATGCACCCAGAGAGGTTGACGGCATCGAACAGAAACCGGTTGAGGGAATCAGTATGGCTTATACTTTTGCCGACCCTGAAGCCGAAGGTCGGCGGAAATCAATGGTATTTGAATTAATTTGCAACCGGGGTATGTATGAAGATGGCTGGTTTGCCGGTTCGATGTCATTTATTCCGTGGATGGCAAAACGAGAAAAATATGATCCTTTTACCCAACCCTGGAAGCTTTTTAATATAAATAAGGATTTCTCCCTGGCTCATGATCTGGCGGACAAGTATCCTGAAAAACTTGAAAAGTTGAAAAGCCTTTGGTGGGCGGAAGCCGGGCGGACTGACATCCTGCCGTTGGATTGGCGCGGAGTGGAACGATTCTCGGCCAAACTGAGCGGGCGCCCGGTCATTGCCGGAGATACCAAAGATTTTATTTACACGAGCCGTTTGACTGATCTTCCCCTTTCCGTCGCCCCGAATGTATTAAACCGGTCTTTCAGGATTACCGCCGATGTCGAGATTGGCAAAGGTGATGAAGGGATGATTATTACTCAGGGCGGCATCGAGGGTGGTTTTGCCTTTATGGTCAAGGATCAGAAACTGGTTTTTGCCTATAACTTTCTGGATATGTCATCTGCAGCCTATACGATTATCGAGTCGAGCGAAAAGACCCCCACTGGAAAAGTAACTCTCGCGATGGATTTTGTGTATCAGGGTGGCAAAAAAATGGCGGGACCTGCCGGAATCACACTCTATATAAACGGCAAAAAAACAGGTCACGGTACATTGCCAAGAACCGTGCCCATGATATTTTCTTTGAGCGAAACCCAGGATATAGGCTCAGACCACGGAACCTCGGTCGCTCCTAATTACTATAAAGCGCCATTTAAATTTACCGGAAAGCTTGATCGGGTTGTTTTGGAACTTAAATAGGTCTGAAAATTTAAGAAGTCGGGGGTATGACGGGGATATTTGTTTGAATAGACTTCATGTTGAAAAACTCTATGCGGATAACTTGATGATAAGGTGTTTATGCATGAACTGCCGGTAATCAGCCGTGTTGTTGAAGTTTGCGTTCGGCATGCGCAACAGAACAACGCCCGCCGTATCTTAAAGATTGAGCTTAAGGTGGGCCCGTTCAGCGATCTTGAGCCGGAGTGGATGCAGCGTTATTTCGATCATGTCAGTAAGGAGACGCTGGCGGCCGGAGCCCGGCTTGAAATTGAGAAACTGCCGCTTATCTTTCGCTGCGTCTGGTGTGAGCATGAGTTTGCGGTGCCGCTGCCTGATATTGATGCAGATGGAAAGAGGGCGGAGGTTACTTGTCCTGAATGCGGAAATTCAGAGTGCAGTTGTATCGCGGAAAAGGGCTACCGAATCGGTAATATGGAGATTGTTTGATGGATGAAATCAGGCTGATTGAGGTGAAAGAGGGGATCTTTTCTGAAAATGAGCAGCTTGCCGATAAGCTGCGTCTTGACCTTAAGTCCCGGGGGGTGCTGCTACTGAATCTGATGTCGTCTCCAGGAGCCGGAAAAAC
Organism: Thermodesulfobacteriota bacterium; assembly: GCA_024763535.1. Lineage (GTDB taxonomy): Bacteria > Desulfobacterota > Anaeroferrophillalia > Anaeroferrophillales > Tharpellaceae > Tharpella. The sequence goes on along the minus strand of JANTFH010000068.1, from coordinate 1,532 downwards.
TACGCTGCTTATGGAAACTATTAAGGCGTTGCGGGAGGATTTAAGAATTGGGGTTCTGGAAGCTGATATTGATGCCGTGGTTGATGCCGAGAAGGTAGCCGCGGCCGGGGTTCCGGCGGTCCAGTTACGCACCGGCGGCTTCTGTCATCTCGACGCGGCGATGGTAAGTCAGGGTCTTAAGGCACTGCCGCTTGATAAGCTTGATCTGGTGATTATTGAAAACGTCGGCAACCTCGTCTGTCCGGCGGAATTTGATACCGGAGCTCATAAGAATGTGATGATTTTAAGCGTACCCGAAGGTGATGACAAGCCGCTCAAATATCCGCTGATGTTTTCCCTCTGCGATGCCATCCTGATCAGCAAAATCGACACAACTTCCTGCTTTGACTTTGATTTCGAACTGGTAAAAAAACGGATTCATAAACTCAACCCCAAAGCTGAAATCTTCGAGCTCTCGGCCAAAACCGGGGCCGGAATTCCGGCCTGGAGTAAATGGCTTAAGGTGGCGTTATTTAACTTTCAGGGCTAACCGAGTTGCCCTGTAGGCGCCCATGAGTTGCGGATATTCGGGCATGAATACTTCTTCCTTGGTCTCTTCTTCAATAACCTTGCGAATTGCGGGATTCCAGCCAGGGAGTTGATCTCTAGCGGGTGAACAGCTTTATCGACATGTCTTGGGGTTGTCAAGGGCATAATTAATCTGTTATAGCAATGGCTACCGGAGATAATTGTAAACTTAGAGTGAAGCGTTGAAATTTTGGTCGATGGAGATATTATGTGAAGATTTTATTTGCTGCTCCCGAGAATGCCTGGGGTGGTTTTCTCGGGTTGTTGCGGGCCGAAATCCCTGAGCACCAATGTGAAGCTACCGGTGGTTTTAAGGTCGACAGTCTCAAAGGTGTTGATATCCTGATCCCGACTATGTGTCGCGTAACTGAAGCTATGCTCACCCGTAGTGATGACTTGCAGTTGATTCAACAATGCGGATCCGGTCTTGAAGGGGTGGATATCGCGGCGGCCCGGGCCCGAAAAATTATGGTTGCCAATGTGCCGACGGATATCTCCGGCAATGCGGACTCGGTTGCCGAATTGGGAATCTATTTTATGATAGGTCTGGCGCGGCAGTTTCAGCAGATGGCTGAAAGTCTGCTGGAAAAACGTATGGGTGAGCCTATGGGCCGGGCCTTGAGCGGCCGGACTGTCGGGATTATCGGCCTCGGCGGGATTGGCCAGGCCCTGATTCAACGCTTAAAGCCTTTTGGGGTTCATTTGCTCGGGATTAAGCGGCAGAATCCGGAAAATGCCAAAAACGAATTAGGTCTGGACTGGGTCGGCGGGCCGGCTGATTTAGCGAAATTGCTGGCCAGATCCGACTTTGTGATACTCGCCCTGCCGTTAACGGCAGAAAGTATAAATATTATCGATAATAGAGCCTTTTCGTTGATGAAAAAAGAGGCTTTTTTAATCAACCTGTCTCGGGGAGGGCTAGTCGATTACGCTGCCCTTAAAAATGCTCTGGCCACCGGTGAGAT
>JANTFH010000067.1 GCA_024763535.1 Thermodesulfobacteriota bacterium | reverse complement strand
TTGACGGAAATTTACGCGTCAAATTAAACGCGGCCAAAATCACCCGCCACCTGCCGGCGTATGCCGGAGCCCGAGACAAGGCCGCCACCATCAAAATCAAAACCGCAAACAGCGGCGACAATCCTGCCGAAAAAAGCCCCGCCACCGACAGCAGTCAGGCCCCTGAAACCAGCCGCCTGGGGGTCTCGGGAGCAACCCTGGTGCTCAATCTGATCGGCAAACGGGTGGAAGAGGCCCTTGATCTTCTGCTGCCGTTTATCGATCAGGCCGTAGTCAGCGGCCAGGAGCGGGTGGAGTTAATTCACGGTTACGGCACCGGCCGCCTGCGCCAGGGACTGCATGAAGCCTTAAGTCAGATGCCCTATGTCAGTAATTTTTTTCACCCCGACAATGCCTCCGGCGGCGCGGCCATTACCATTGTCGAACTGATCAAGCGTTGATCATGCCATCATCATCCGCCTCAGAATCCAAACTCTACGCTCAAGTCGTCTTCAACCTGCCGCTTGACACCAGCTTCACCTACCTGGTCGATAATAGCCTGCGGCCCCAAATTGCCGTCGGCAAAAGAGTACTGGCCCCTTTCCGCAAGCGGATACAGAGCGGCTACCTGGTGACCCTGACGACCGAGCCCCCCGAGCTGAAAAAAGATATCATCCTCCAAAAACTTACCGCGGTTATCGATGGCGAACCGCTTTTCAACCCGGAACAGCTTGAATTTTATCTTCGGGCCGCCAACTACTACCAGACACCTTTGGGGGAAGCTCTCTTTGCCCTGCTTCCCGGCGGCCTGCACTACCGGCAGCTTAAGGTTATCAGTCTGAACCGGGAGCTTACGGAAGCAGCGGCTAAAAAAAAGCACTCGCCCCTGCTGCAGGAGCTGCTGCAGCTTTTGCAGAGAGGCGACGGCTCTCTGAGCCTTGCCGAGATTGCCGCGCAGATTGCCGAACCGATCCCCTTGAACCGTCTCAAGGCCCGCCTGTCCCGCTGGGAGAAGGCGGGCTTAATCAAAAGTGAAGAGCGTCTGCTCCCGCCCCGGGTTAAAGAGCAGTTCGAGATGATCTGCGAGATTGCGGCAAAGGATAAAATCATCGCCGCCATCAGCGGCTCCCGGATAAAAAAAGATAAACAGCTGCGGCTGATTGAATTTATTAATGCCGGGGGCTTTTTCAGCCGCCGGCGGTTCGGCAAAACCTTTAGCGGTGGAGCCCCTTTAATCAAACGCTGGCAGGAAGCCGGCTGGCTAAAAATTACAAAAGTCCCGAAACTCCGCGCCCTGACCCAGGACGACGATATCCCCTTGAGTCCAATGCCGGAGAAGGTCCTTTTGACCCCGGCCCAGAAAAAAATCTACGACCGGATTAAATCGCAGCTTAAACTTCAGAAGTTTGCTCCCTTCCTGCTGCACGGGGTTACCGGCAGCGGCAAAACCGAGATCTACATCAAACTGATCGCCGACGTTATCGGCCGTGGGGCCGGAGCCATCTACCTGGTTCCGGAGATCGCTCTAACGATTGAACTGGTCGACCGCCTGATCCATGAATTCGGAAGCCGGATTGCGGTTCTGCACAGCGGCTTAAGTGATGGCGAACGCTATGATCAATGGCGGCGGATCGCCGCCGGTAAAGCCGAAATTGTGGTCGGCGCCCGCTCCGCGGTCTTCGCGCCGCTGGCCCGGCCGGGAATCATTATCGTCGATGAAGAGCATGAACCCTCCTACAAACAGGAGAGCGGCTTTGCCTACAACGGCCGGGATCTGGCCCTTTTACGGGGCCAGATGGCTGACGGCTGTGTCCTTATGGGCTCGGCCACACCCTCGCTGATCAGCTATCACAATGCGATTAACCAGCGCTACCAACTGCTCTCTCTACCGGAAAGACTTGACCGGAAAATGATGCCGAAGGTTGAGATTGTCGATCTCAACAAAGAGAAGAATATGTTCGCCTGGGACGGTTTCAGCCCGCGCCTTAAGGAACGGATGGCAGCGGTTTTTGCCGACAACCGTCAGGTCATGCTGTTTTTGAATAAACGCGGTTTCTCTCGAACGCTCTATTGCTTAAACTGCGGCTATATGCCTGACTGCCGGCTCTGTTCGGTGCATATGACCTTTCATAAAAATCTCGATCTTTTGGTCTGTCACTACTGCGGCGGCCAACAGCCGCTGCCCACAACCTGTCCCAAGTGCGGCGGCCGGCGGTTTTTCCCTCTGGGCATTGGTATTCAAAAACTGGAAGAGGGTTTAAGCAAATATTTCCCCGAGATCAAGGTGCTGCGCCTGGACCGCGACGCGACCCGGCGCAAGGGAGAACTCAGCCGGATTATCGGAGAATTCCGGGCCGGTAAGGCTCAGGTTCTGCTGGGAACCCAGATGCTGGCCAAAGGCCACAACTTCCCCGGAGTCGATCTGGTCGGCGTTATCTTTGCCGATCTCTCTCTCGAAATGCCGGAATTTACTGCCCCCGAAAGAACCTTTCAGCTTTTGGCCCAGGTTGCCGGCCGGGCCGGCCGCGGCCGCGACGACAACCCCGGAGAGGTGATTGTCCAGACCCTGCAGCCCGAACACTACAGCGTCCTGACCGCCACCAGCCACGATTATGAGAGTTTCTATGAACAGGAGATTCAAAACCGCAGTGAACTCCGGTTTCCGCCCTTCTCCTATCTCGCCAACCTGCGGGCCGGCGGCCCCGACCAGGAACAGGTGCGCAACTTTCTCCAGCAGGCAAAGGTTTTGGGACAGCAGATGCTGGAAACAGAAAAACCGCCGCATCCTGAAAACGACCGAAATCTTGACGCAATCGACCTTGATGATATGAATTTCAGCCTGCCGCCGATCGCTCTGCTGGGGCCGGTACCGGCGGCCATCGTCAAGATCCAGAACCGCTACCGCTGGAGTCTGCTCATAAAATCCCATAACCGCCGGGAACTTCATAACTTCATCCGCCGCTGGCGCACTCTTTTACCGACTCCCGCCACCCTGAAATGGCGACTGGATATCGACCCGCTCTCATTTTTCTAGGGACCTCTGAAGGTTGACGCCAAGTTACATATAATGCTAAAAAATTTCCCGGCAAGATGATCTTACATACCGTATCGAGATAACATTCAAGGAGTAACCGACTGATGACACTTGCAATTACCGCCCTGAGAGTATTCAACGACAACTACGCCTACCTGTTGACAGACAGAGAGACACAATCGGCAGCGACGATCGATCCCGGCCAGGCCGGGCCGGTAATCAAAGCTCTTGAGAAGAAAAATCTTGAGCTTACCCATATCCTCCTGACCCACCATCATTACGATCACACAGGCGGGGCCGAAGAGTTGAAGAAGGTTTATCCCGCGGCAAAAATTGCCTTGCATAAAGATGATGTCTCCCATCTGGAGCTTAAACCGGCCCTTAAACTTAAAGATGGCGACAGCATCGATTTTGCCGGCACCACCATAAAAACCATACATCTCCCCTGTCACACCCGGGGCCATGTGGCCTTCCGGATTGAAGATCATCTCTTTACCGGCGACACCCTTTTCAATGCCGGCTGCGGTAAATTTTTCGAAGGTACGGCCGCAGAGATGCTGACCAACCTGCAGCAACTGAAAAGCCTGCCGCCGGCCACCAGAATCTATTGCGGCCATGAATACACCGTCGAGAATCTCGCATACGCCCACCGGGCCGACCCCGACAACCGGAAGGTCCAAAACCGGCTACAAAACAGCCGCAAGGCCCAGGCGGCCGGGAATTTCATGGTCCCCTCAACCCTGGCCGTCGAACTGCAGACCAATCCTTTTTTACGCCTGGATGATAAAAATCTTACGCGGCAGCTTAAAACCGACAATCAACTTGCAACCTTGATAGCTCTCTATAAAATCTATTATAATGTCAGCCCCTGACTTTCCAACCATGATTTCATCTACACTTGGAACTCCCTTAAAAGTCGGTCTTGTGGCCGCTCTGATACTTCTGGCTCTGATTGCCGGACGCTGGGAATGCGGCGGTCGGGATATCACCCGATTCATGGTATGCGGCGACCACGCCACCAATCCAGGCAAGACTCCAATTCCCGTGCAGGTTCTGACCAACAGTAACGGCTATGATGGGCAATATTTCACCAGACTGGCCTTTGCTCCCTTTACCAAAAAACAATACGCCTACGGTATAAATTTGGGCTCTCCCTCCTACCGCCAGCAACGCATTTTCTACCCGCTTATGGCCTGGCTTCTGGCCGGCGGTAATGTAAAATTTATTCCCTGGACTCTGGTACTGGTTAATTTTTTCGCGATGATCGGGATTGCTATAGTGGCGGCAGAGATAGCAAAATCTTTCCACCTTCACCCCGGTCACGGTCTGTTACCGATGCTGAGTTGCGGTCTTATTCTAAGTTTCGGCCGTAATCTGGCTGAGCCCTTAACTGCCTTTCTGGTTATCTCGGCTCTCTATTTCCTGTTAAAAGAAAGGATCTTCCTCTGTGCGTTAACGGCCTCACTCAGTGTTTTAACCAGGGAATCATCACTGATAACTTTTGCGGCTGTCGGCCTGTTAATGACGGGATACAGTTTTTTTGATAAGCCACGATTAAAGAATAAATCATTTCTCTGGCTTCTATTGCCGCTCTGTGCCTACCTGCTCTGGCAGGTATACCTGAGATCAGTCTGGGGTAGCCCACCGGTTACATCAGGCCCGACTCTGTGTCCCTATCCCTTAAGAGATTTTTTCCAGCAATTAACTCTTTTTCCATACAAACATAAACCGCTGGAATGTCTGGTTTCCGGTTTGTATCTATGCTGGTATTTATGGCTGGCCGGGACCGTATTAAACTCTTTTCGGGGAAAACCCGAATCTAGACAACAAGCACCAGCGCGCTATCTTACAATCTTACGTACCGCCTGGTTTTTCTGGGCGATCTTCGTAATGTTTCTGCCATTGTGTATGTGGGAAGATGATTGGGGCTTTACCCGAATAATGACTGAGTGGAGCATGCTGGGCTGGCTCTGCCTGTTTGCCGACGGAAAGAAACCCGGCAAAAGTCTGATTATTTTTACTTTGATCCTGGCTGCAGGCTCAATTCTGCGGCTCTGGATGAGACCATAACAACTTATCTAAGGAATAAATTTATGACCAGAACCGAATCCCCGAAAACCATCTACCTTAAAGATTATCAGGCGCCGCAGTTTTCAGTAACGTCGATTGAGCTCGATTTCAGCCTGGATGAGAAGTGTACCCGGATAAGCAATCGGATGCGGCTGTGCCGGGCGCCGGCTACCGCCGCCGGGACCCCGCTGGAGCTCCAGGGCCGGCAGCAGAAACTGCTATCAGTAGCTTTAGACGGCAGCCTGCTGGACCGTGACCAGTATCAGGTTGACGCGGAATATCTCACCATAAATAAGCTGCCGAATGAATTTGAGCTGGAAATTATTACCGAGATCTCTCCGGCGGGAAATACCAATCTCGAAGGACTCTACGCTTCGGGCTCAATGTTGTGTACCCAGTGCGAGCCGCACGGCTTCAGCCGGATCACCTATTTTCTCGACCGCCCCGATGTCCTGACCAGTTTTACGACCCGGATTGAGGCCGATAAAAGCAGATTTCCCGTACTCTTAAGTAACGGCAACCTGATTGCAAGCGGTGCACTTTCCGACAACCGGCACTTTGCCCTCTGGCAGGATCCTTTCAAAAAACCGGTCTATCTCTTCGCTCTGGTAGCCGGCCGGCTGGTTACCCTGGAGGATAGTTTCACCACTATGTCGGGCCGTGAAATCGCCATCCATTTCCATGTAGAGGAGCAGAACCGGGAAAAATGCGGCCATGCCATTCAGGCCCTGAAAAAAGCGATGCGTTGGGATGAAGAGGAGTTTGGCCGTGAATACGACCTCGATCTCTATCAGATTGTCGCCGTCGATGATTTTAATTTCGGGGCGATGGAAAATAAGGGGCTTAATATTTTCAACTCAAAATATGTTCTGGCCCAGCCCGACACTGCCGCCGACAGCGATTTTGAGGCGATCGAAAGGGTTATTGCTCATGAATACCTGCACAACTGGACCGGCAACCGGATTACCTGCCGGGACTGGTTTCAGCTGAGCTTGAAGGAAGGCTTGACCGTTTTCCGGGATCAGCAGTATGGAGCCTTTGCCTATCCCGGCGGCGGCGGTCGGATTCGCGATGTCCGGCGTCTGCGCAATTTTCAGTTTCCTGAAGATGTCGGGCCGCTGGCCCACCCGGTACAGCCCAAAGAGTATGTGGAAATCAATAATTTCTACACGACTACGGTTTATGAAAAAGGGGCTGAGATTATCCGCATGCTCTGGGTTATGCTCGGTGAAACAGGTTTTAAGAAGGGCATGACTCTCTATTTTACCCGCCATGACGGCTCAGCGGTTACGATTGCGGACCTGCTTAAAGCGATGAGCGATGCCACCGGTTACGATCTTGAGCAGTTTATGCGCTGGTATGATCAGGCCGGAACCCCGGAGTTGAATGTAGTGCAGTCGTGGGATAAGGCTGCCGGTGAATTCAGCCTGAATGTCAGTCAGAATCTACCCACTACTCCCGGCCGGAAAGAAAAATTGCCGCTGCACCTGCCGCTGACAGCCGCCCTGCTGGATTCAAGCGGCAGCGAACTTGACTTAGAGATTGCCAAAGAGCGCACGTCCGGCCGCATCAACAAAGCTTCATGCGGCAGTAATGTGCTTGAAATAAGGCAAAAGCGGGAAAGTTTCTGTTTCAAAAATCTAGTGGAGAAACCAACCGTTTCCCTGCTGCGCGGCTTTTCGGCTCCGGTAAAACTGAAATGCAACTATGACAAAACCGAACTGGCTTTCCTGGCCGCCCACGACAGCGATGCTTTCAGCCGCTGGGAGGCCGGGCAGAAACTGGCTTTGAGTGAGATCCTTGATGAGATAAACGCCGGCAACCGCAATCCAGATGAGATAGCGGAATCGCTTTTTTCGCGATCTTTCGGCCAGATCATCACAAAAAACTGGCCGGCCGATGAGGCCGACGGGGTGGCTGAATTACTGACGCTGCCGGGTGAAATTTATATCGGGGAACAGCTGAATGAGATCGATCCGCAGAAGATTTTCAGCGCCCGCCGGAACTTAAAACGAAAACTGGCCCGCAGATGGCGGCATGAACTGAAAGAGCTCTATCATAAATCTCAAGTTGCCGGCCCCTACCAGCCGATTCCGCAGGATATGGCCCGGCGCCGCCTGCAGAATCTGGCCCTCGATTATTTGACCGCTCTGGGTGCGGATGGGCCCGTCACAGAACTCTGCCGGCAGCAATATCAAACGGCTGACAATCTTACCAACCGCGCGGCCGCCCTGGCCGGGCTGCTGGAGATAAGGCCGAGTGCTACCCTTTCGGAACTTGTCGATTTCTATAATAAAAGTGAAACCACCCCGCTGCTGCTGGACCGCTGGTTTGCCTTGCAGGCTTTGGTGCAACATCCGGAAACCGGCAAGCGCGTCAAAGAGCTTACCCGGCACCCGGCTTTCATCCGCACCAATCCCAATCGCGTCCGGGCCCTGCTCGCAACCTTTGCCCTGGGCAATCAGGCAGCCTTTCACCGGAAAGATGGCTCCGGCTACCGACTTTTAAGTTGTGAAATCACCACCCTGGATCAGACCAACCCACAGCTTGCGGCCCGACTCGCCGGCTTTTTAAGCCGCTGGCAGAGCTTCGCCCCGCCCTACCGGGAACTGATGCAGAAAGAGCTGCAGACTTTAGCCGAACAACCGCAGATTTCAAAGGATTTGGGTGAAATAATCCACAAGAGTTTAGTTGAGCCTTAAAATTCAGAAAGCTTAGGCAACCTACGATTCTATCCGCACTCTGCGCAAAAAAAGTCAACCGCAAGAATTTTATTTGCAATTACCTGCCACCTGTGGTAAATGCCCCGTTTCGTATCGGGATATCGCAAACTTTGCGAATTATAGTGCAATAACGCACAAAAACTTGGGTTGCAGACTGCCGCATTCCCCGGCTTTCAACCCATCGTTACGGTCGGGCGCACCTGTAAATAAGCGCTCATAGTGACCGATAATCTTTAACAGGGGGTTAAATTTTAAAGCAATGACTGAAGAAAACATCACCAACAGCGAAGAACAGGAAGATTCATCAATGGCGGCAGCAATGGGTGAAGGAATTAAGCCGATAAACGACGAACCGGATGAGTTCGACATTGAGGCCTCAGGTAACGATGAAGAGGGCTTCGGCGATGATGATTTTGCCGCAATGTTCGAAGAGAGCGTCCAGGGCAAAGAGATTAAAATAAACAGTCTGGTTACCGGAACTGTAGTTTTGATCAGTGATAATGATGTGGTTATCGATATCGGTTATAAATCCGAAGGCCATGTACCGCTCAATCAGTTTCGTGATGCCAATGGCGAATGTACGATTGCTGAAGGTGATGAGGTTGATGTTTTTCTTGAACGTTACGAAGATGAACACGGCAACATTCAGCTCTCCCGCACCAAGGCCGAGAGGATGAAGGTCTGGGAAGAGATTAAGCGGATTGCCGATGCCGATGAAACCATCGAAGGGGTCGTCACCAGCAAAGTTAAAGGTGGTCTCTCGGTCGATATCGGGGTTGCCGCCTTTCTCCCGGGTTCCCAGATTGACCTCAAACCGGTACGTAACCTCGACAAACTTATCGGCGAACGCTTTGAATTTCGAATCCTTAAACATAACCAGAAACGCAACAACGTGGTTATCTCCCGCCGGGTAGTTCTGGAAGAGGTTCGCGAGAGCATGAAAGAGCAGCTCCTGGAGAAACTGCAGGAAGGCGCGACCATCGAGGGTGTGGTTAAGAACATCACCGATTACGGTGCCTTTATCGATCTCGGCGGCCTTGACGGCCTGCTGCACATTACCGACATCTCCTGGGGCCGGGTTAATCATCCCAGTGAGCGCATCAGTGTCGGCGAAACCATTGACGTTAAAATCATCAAATACGATGCCGAACGGCAGCGGGTTTCTTTAGGAATCAAGCAGCTTAAAGAGGATCCCTGGACCAATGCTGCGGAAAACTATCCGGCCGGCACCAAGGTTACAGGCAAGGTCATCAGTATCAAAGATTACGGCGCCTTTGTCGAGATTGAAGAGGGTATTGAAAGCCTGGTTCATGTCTCGGAAATGTCCTGGACCAAAAAGATCAAACACCCGACCCAGATTGTTAATGTCGGCGACGCCATTGACGCTGTCGTCTTAAGTATCGATCCGGAAAAACGGCGCATCTCTCTGGGCATGAAACAGGTCGAACCCAACCCCTGGGACAACCTGATTGATAAATATCCGGTCGGCACCAAAATTGAGGGTGAAATCAAGAATATTACCGATTTCGGCCTCTTCGTCGGTATCGAAAATGATATTGACGGTCTGGTACATATCTCGGACATCTCCTGGAGCAAACGCCTTAAACATCCCGGAGAGATCTACAAGAAAGGCGAGACCATTCAGGCGGTTGTCTTAAACCTTGATACCGCCAACCAGCGTTTCTCCCTGGGCATCAAACAGCTCAACGAAGATCCCTGGAAAAATATCAATGACAAGTTGATGGTCAACGATCATGTTAACGGCACGGTTACCAACATCACTGAATTCGGGGCCTTTATCGAACTCGAAGACGGGGTTGAAGGTCTGGTTCACATCTCGGAGATCACCTCTGAAAAAGATACCAAGGTTGAGGATGTGCTTAAGGTCGGAGATGCGGTAACCGCCAAGGTTTTGAACATCAATAACGATGACCGCAAGATCGGCTTGAGCATCAAGGCCTTCACCGAAGAAAAAGAGAAGATGGAGAGCGGTGAATATATCACTGACAGCTTCCAGCAGGGCAAGGTCTCTTTCGGTGAAATTCTGCAGCAGGCAACCGACGGTCAGAACAGTGATATCACGATCAATGAAGAGAGTGATGCTGAGAACCCGACGGAGGCTGAAGAGACGGAAACCGCTGACGCACCGGAAGAAGCGCCCGAAGTGGATGCGGCCGGGGGTGAAGCTGCGACCGAAGTTGAAGCTGAGGTCGAAGTTGAAGCTGAAGTCGAAGCAGAAGCCGAAGCTGAGGTCGCGGAGACGGAAAGTGACGCAACCGAGACTCAGGAAACCGCTGCCGAGGCTGATAACGACGACAGTGAGGAAAAGTAGAAAGCCGCTGACTAACCTTACGGCTTTATCCTGAGCTGGATTAAGTATTTCATTAAAACCCGGTAGTTGCTCAATGCAGTTACCGGGTTTTTTAATAAAACCTGACCGTTGAGATTAACTTTCCCGACCCGCAAGCCTTTATGCATAGTTAAACTCAAAGGCAAAGGAGCTTCATGATCTGGATTATTTTTCTCCTTGCTGCTCTGGCAGTTCTCATCTCGGGACACAGACTAACCCGGGCCGGGGATGAATTGGCTGAAGTTACCGGCATGAGCCGGGGTTTTGTCGGGGTCATTCTTTTAGGCTTTGTGACCTCACTGCCGGAGATGGTAAGTACCTTAAGCGCCGCTCTGTTTGTTAATGCGCCGGATTTGGCTCTCGGTAATATCTTCGGCAGCAATGCCGCCAACCTGGCAATTTTAGCCCTGCTCGACCTGGTTCTTGTACATAAAGTCAAAACTGAACGCCATCGCCTCGACAACGAGAATCAACTGACCGCCTACCTCTCTCTGATAATCATCAGCTTAGCCTTAATGGGGCTGGCGGGCCGGGGTTTCTGGCACATACTCCATGTCGATATTTTCTCAATGTTTATTGCCGCGGCCTATATTATCGGCCTGCAGAAACTGCACAAATTCCAAGCCTCAACAGTCGTCAATAATGATTTCAGCCCGGATCAACCAGCTGCTGAAACCAATTCGAAGAGCATCCCGCCGGAGCTTAAGCGCTCTCTTTTAATTAATGCCGGAGTTATCGTCATCGCCTCGATGACCCTGGCCGGAAGTGCCGAACATATCGCTGAAATTACCGGCTGGGGCACCACCTTTGTCGGCAACAGTCTGCTGGCTGTCGCTACCTCACTGCCGGAGATAGTAGTCACCTTCAGTGCGGTTAAGATCGGCAGCTTTGCCATGGCCGCCGGTAATATTTTCGGCAGCAATATCTTTAATATCGCTATTCTGGCGCTGGCCGATCTGGTCTATTTCCCCTCGTCCATATTTGCCGCCGCTTCGAGAAG
>JANTFH010000066.1 GCA_024763535.1 Thermodesulfobacteriota bacterium | reverse complement strand
AAAGAGAAGTTGATCCGGCCGTCCGGAAGCACGGTTAAGATCAGCCCCGGAAAATCATTATTAGCGAAACGGACTTTATAGCGCTTACCGGTGGCTTTTAATCTTGATAAATGGTCAGGGTGAAGCCGTTTTATCTCGATTTTAGCCATATTTACCCCACACTTTTTTTTTACGACCCCTTATTTGCTCAATGTTTGCCCCAAATCTACCCCACACTTTACCCCACACTTTCAATTTATGCAAGGTGTTTTTTAGTGAAGTCAGGTGAAGCTAAAAATTAAATTAACTATTTGAAATTAAAAAGGAAATTAACGATAGTGAAAAATAGTGAAAAGTAGTGAAAAGTGCCGAATTTTTACTTTTAATCAGAGGGTCGCAGGTTCGACCCCTGCACGGCTCACCAGAATGAAATTAAGCACTTAGCGTTAACTCGTTAGGTGCTTTTTTTCGTTTTAGGGATGGGGTGACCGTTATCAGTTCGATGACTTGCGGGTGCAGGACTATGATGGCCATCATGTCATTAACATCATCATTTTGGAAAAACTAAGCGCTCCTATTTTTTACGAGTTTCAAGAATAAGAAATCATTATTTCCCTTGGCTAACCCTCTATTTGAACGCAAAAGAGCCCGGCATTAATCACCGGGCTCTTTTCGCTTATGAGGTTTCGGCTTAGGGCTTGCAAAAGTCAGCATAGTGCTTTGCCGCCAGCGTACATTTTGCCGGATCATATTTCTTCTAGGAGTCAAAATGGTTGGGCGGGGCGGCGAAACCGGTTGTGCTGATTGACAGTGACAAAAAGAGTATCGCTAAAAAGAAAAGAAAGGTCTTTTTCATCAATCCCTCCAGTGTTCAAAATAGCAGTTGAACTTGAAAATATCTTTTTTTACCGGCCCGGAGGGTGAGTTGTTTATCTTTGAAATCTTCCGGGGTGACCGGCCGGTCATTATCGATGCGTACTTCATTAAGATAGGCTCCGCCCTGCTCAATAAGTCTCCGGGTCTGGCCCTTGGATTTGGTGAGGCTGGTTTTGATAAAAAGATCGACTAAGGTTATGCCGGTTTCAAGCTCGGCTGACTTAATCTCCAGACTCGGCAGATTTTCTTCTGCTTTCTGCAGTTTGATATCAAATATAGGGGATGAGGTTTTAATCTTGAGCTCAGGGTCGGCACTGCCGAAACGGCTGACTGCCGTCTGGTACGCCGTAGCCGCGGCCTGATGGCCGTGAACCAGGGCGGTGACCTCATAAGCGAGGATCTCCTTGGCCCGGTTGATACCGTTGTCTTCAAGCTGACTTAGATAATTAACCTCTGACATCGGCAGGAAAGTGAAGAAGCTTAAGAGTTTTTCCAATTCAGAATCTTCACAGTTGCGCCAGAACTGGTAGAAGTCCAGAACCGAGGTTCTCTCCTCCGCCAGCCAGACGGCACCGCCGGCGGTCTTGCCGAATTTTTCGCCGTTACTGGTAGTTAGAAGGGGGAAAGTAATGCCGTAGGCTTCAAGCGACTGGGTGCGGCGGATCAAGTCGATACCGGCCACAATATTACCCCACTGATCCTGCCCGCCCATCTGAATGCGGCAGTTTAAATCTTTGCATAAAACATGGAAATCGTAAGCCTGAAGCAGCATGTAGTTAAATTCAATAAATGAGAGTCCGGTCTCCAGGCGCTGTTTGTAGGATTCTGCCGTGAGCATCCGGTTGACGCTGAAATGGCGGCCGATATCACGCAGAAAATCAACATATTTGAGTTCGGAAAGCCAGTCGGCATTGTTGATCAGACGGCATTTATCATCACTGAAATCAAGAAAACGGGCCAATTGGGCGGCGATGCCTTTACCATTTTCAACAATCTTTGCCGGGGTCAGCATCTGGCGCATTTCAGTCTTGCCGCTGGGATCACCGACCATAGCCGTGCCTCCGCCTAAAATGGCGATCGGGCGGTGGCCGGCCCTCTGCAGATGCATCATGACGATAATCGGGATCAGACTGCCGACATGCAGGCTGTCGGCGGTCGGATCAAAACCGATATAGAAGGTCTGCGGTGATTTCCGGAGCAGAGCCTGCAAACCTTCAGCATCGGTGCTCTGGTAGATAAGTCCCCGATCAGCCAGTTCCTGGTAGACGTTGTCACTCATTGTTTCTAATCCATCGTCAAAATCTGCTGGGCCTGACGCAGGCGCTGGTTACCCTCCTGAAAAAGTTGCAGGGCTTCGAGAATCTTGTCGACAACATCGTTAAAACCCTCTTCCCGGGCCTGAGCCGCCCACTTTTTATAATCAACCTGATGGCTGTCGTTGTGATCAATCCAGTGGTTTAACAGGGTAGTCAACTTCTCATCGAAACTCATCTGTTCCTGATGGTTGCCGCAGCTGTGGCAATGGCCGTGATTTTCACATGATCCGTGATCGTGATGTTCGTGCATGGTACTTCTCCTTTTGAGCCGAAATTTTAGATTTGAGGCCGCCGGTCAATCGGTTTTGTTCCCGGCCTCGGCGATTTTGAGATATGAGACCCCGATATCAGCATCATCTGCGAGCCGGTCAATCCGGCGCATATACTGGTGAGGGATCGAAATACTTTTGGTTTTGGCAAACTCTTTGCGCAGTGCCTCATCTTCCGGGGAGATTATGAGGCGGTCGCCATCCTCGAAGATAATCTCCGAGACCTCGATAAAACCGAAGAATTCCGCCTCTTTCACGGAACGGGCCAGAAGCGAGTAGCTGCGCTCTTCCGTCTGAAAATGAACCCGGAAAATATTTTTTTTACTGTTTTTCATAGTTTTTACATTTTCGCGGATCTATTTCTTGAAGATGCCGGTAATCTTTTTCAGGAACCCTTTTTTCTTAGGCGCAGGTGGGGTTGCCGGAGTACTTTTCGGCGGTGATTTCTTTGCCGGTTTCGGTTTTGGCTTCGCTGCCGCAGCTTTTTTCGTCTCGACGCTCTTATCTGCCTGCCGCTGGTTATCAGGCTTGCGCGACGGGCGCCGCTGGGACTGGTTGCGGCGTTTTTTCTGAGGCTGCTCCTGAGTTTCGTTGCGGTTTGGACGGTTGCTGTTTGCAGCCGGGGCTCCACTTGCAGTCGGCTGCCGGCTTGAATCTGATTGAGAGCGGCTCTGCCGCGACTGGCCGCTTCTGTTTTTGTCGCTGCTGCGGGACGGTTTAGAGCGTGACGAGCTCCCGCCGCGACTATCTTTTTTGTATCCGCTGCTGCGGCCACCGCGCGAGTTGGAGCCTGGAGATCTCTTGTCGTAACTGCCGGATGAGCGGCGGCCGGGACGTTTGAACTTGCGGATAAATTCATCTTCCTCTGCCCAGATAACGGGGATTTTGCCGGAGAGTTTTTCGATGGCTTCGAGGTAGAAAGCGTCCTCTTCACCAGCTAAGGCGATAGCAATGCCGGTGGCCCCGATCCGGGCCGTGCGGCCGATCCGGTGGATATAATCTTCGGCATCCTGCGGCAAATCGTAATTGAAAACGTGGGTGACCGCGTCAATATGGAGCCCGCGTGAGGCGACATCGGTGGCGATCAGGATATTAATCTTCTTATTTCTGAAGCGCTCTAAAGTCGCCTGTCGTTTTTTCTGCGGTACGTCACCGGTCAGACAGGCCGCGGCATAGCCGTTGGCCTGAAGATAGTTTTCCAGAATCTCAGCCATGCGTTTGGTGTTGGTGAAAATCAGACTGCGTTCCGGCTGCTCCCGCTTAAGGATACCGAATAGCAGAGCCATCTTTTCATCTTTACCGACATGATAGAGGCTCTGTTTAATCTTGTCGACCGTCAGCCGTTCGGGATTGATATTAACGGCTTCACTGATGTTTAAGTGCTCGTAAGCAAGTTCCATAACCTTCTCCGACAGGGTTGCGGAAAAGAGCAGGGACTGGCGTTTTTCGGCCGGTGAACTGCGGTGCAGAAGCCAGCGCACATCGGGAATAAAGCCCATGTCGAACATGCGGTCGGCTTCATCAATGATCAGCACCTCAATCTCCTTTAAGGAGAGAACCCGCTGTTTCATGTAGTCGATCAGCCGGCCCGGGGTGGCGACCACAACGTCAATCGTCTGCTGCTGCAGGGCGGCACGCTGTTTCTCATAGTCGACCCCGCCGTAGATGGCCTGAAATCTGATGCCGGCGGGCCGGGCCAGGATGCGGGCCTCTTTTTCGATCTGGACGACCAGCTCCCGGGTCGGGGCCAGAATCAGGGCCCTGGGACTTGAGGTGCCGTTATCACTCTGGTTGCTTAGACTTTCCGGCTTGGTTTTTACCAGGTGGGTGAGCAGAGTAATGAGAAAGGTTGCGGTTTTTCCGGTTCCGGTCTGAGACTGGGCGGCGATATCATCACCTTTTAGTGCCTGAGGCAGTACCTCTTCCTGTACCGGGGTACAGAATTCATAACCGGCGGCGGTAATGCCTTCTAAAACTTCAAGCGGAATTTCCAGTTGGGTAAAGCGGGTGTCGCTGAATACTTGTTGCACGTTGTTGTTTTTCCTTATTTATAATGATGCCGCCGGGATCATAGCGGTCATGAAATTATCAATGAGAATTTAATTAAAAGATGTGGTTCCGTTCTTTTTCGAGACGTTAAAGCCGGGTCAAGGTCGATCCCGCGCCCGGCGCGGCGCGTCTAATAGCAGATAACGCGTTAAAATTCAAACTTTTAATTTGTCTGGGCGTAGAGGGTAAGGGCTTTATGCAGGTCTGCGGGAGAGTTGATGTTGAGGAAGATGTGTTTATGGTAGATCTCCGGGAAATCCAGGCAGTTTATCACTTTGACCCGGACTTCGGGAAAGAAGCTTCTGATCTTGAAGTTATCTTTTTGCAGTTGCCGCTGGATCGGCTTCAGACATCGCCTGCTGTAGAGGGCGGCCAGGGGCTGCATGCCGTCCGGTGATTCAGGGATAACGACATCAAAGTTCGTGTGTTCCTTATAGAGTTTGGCCAGGGCCGCGGTGGTGATGAAAGGCATATCGGTAGCGACGATGAAAAGATCGGGGTTACGAGCTGCCAGAAGACAGCTGTAAAGGGCTCCGAGCGGGCCCTGACCGGCGATGCGGTCCGGAATTATCCGGCAGCCGGGATAGCTGCTCCGGCTGTTACTGCTGATCAGTTTCTCATCACAGAGTGGATCAAGAATGCCGAGGGTTCTCTCCAGCAGTGTCTGTTCTCCAAACTGCAGCCTGGTTTTATCGCGACCGTTCAGTCTGCCGGCCCGGCCTCCGGCCAGAACCACGCCGCTTATCGGCGGTTTGACGGTTTTTTGCTTCATTTTCTTCGGGAAGGTTGGAAATTAAAATAGTTCAGGATAAAACCGCATATCTCAGCAATCTCATCCGGCCGGAACCGGGGAACATCGAGATCTTGTTCCAGGTCGCTGACCACCGCGATCAAATTAGGGTCGCAATGGCAGTCACTGCGGCTGATTAAGGGCAGTTTAAGCTCCCGTCGCTGTACCTCAATTTTGGGCATCGGCGTCTGTTTGAAGCCTTCGACCAGGATCAGGTCGAGATCGTTAAGATAGGAGCCCGCCAGTTTATCCAGAGGCAGCTGCGCAGGTGTCTGTTCAATAAGAGCTGTCTGCTGCGGCCCGGTAATGATGGTCTTACGGGCTCCGGCAACGGTGAACCGCTGGCTGTCTTTGCCCTCGTGATCGATGGAAAAGGTGCGGTGATGATGTTTGACCGCTCCGAGATTGAGACCGGATGCGGTCAGGCATTCAATAACCCGGGTTAATAGAGTAGTCTTGCCGCTGTTGCTGTGGCCGATGAAACCTAAAATGGGAGTAGTGGTCATGGAGTTATATTTTAAATCCACAGACGGCGACGAATCTTGTCTGTTGGTGAGACGCCGCCGGGTTGACAGATGTTCAGTCGGCATGATACTCCCAACTGAAGTTTTTTCTTTAATCTAATTTGTCTTACAAAAAAAAGCAATGCTTCAAAATTTCGGGTCGATTTATTAAATGAAACTGCGGCTTATCTTTATGGTTTTATCCCTGCTGGTGTTTTTCTCGGCAGCGACCGGAAGTTATCTCTACTACGCCTCTTTGAAAACGGCGGCTTTTACCGAGGCCGAACATCACGCGATCACCCGGATTGAGATTATTCAGAAGAATCTGGCCGGCTATCTCTCGGAAAATGTCAAACCGGTCCGGGCTCTGGCCGGCATGCTGCCGCTGGTTGAGTTTCTGGGACAGCGGTCGCATGCAACCGCTGCACCGGCAAAATCGGTCGATTATCAGGCCCGGGCCGAGCAGCTGCTGGATCACTTCAATACGGCTTTAGGCTCAGATGTTTGCTACCTTATGGACCTTAAGGGCGTGACTCTGCTCTCCAGCAACCGCCGGGCAAAGGATAGTTTTGTCGGTAAAAAATTTGCTTTCCGACCCTATTTCCAGGAGGCGGTTAAGGGTCGTCCCGCTTCCTATCTGGCTCTGGGTTCAACCTCCGGCCGCCGGGGAGTTTACTGCAGCTATCCGGTTTTAGCGCCGAGTAACGGCCGGGTTCTGGGGGTTGCCGTTATCAAGGCTTCACTCGAACAGATTGAAAAAAAACTGGGTCAGAGTCGTGATGAAATCGTTGTGGTCACTGATCCTCACGGCCTGATTTTTATCGCCAACCGTAAAACCTGGCTCTTTAAGCTGCTCTGGCGAACTTCGCTGGATGAACAGCAGGAGCTGGCCCGTTCCCGGCAGTTTGGTCCGGGTCCCTGGGCCGGGGTCGGACTGGCGGCGGATGGAGATCATTATGCCGTGGATGAGAGCGGCCGGCGCTATCTTGTCAACCGTCTTGGGATTGACGGTTTCCCAGGCTGGTACGTAATTCATCTTCGAAGTCTTAAGGCTATCTACAAGGTGGTTTTTGACCCGCTGGTCCGAGTTACTGTGCCGACGGTGGTGACCCTCTGTATTCTCGTGGGTCTGGCGGTCTTTTTCCTCTATCGCAATGCCAGTGTAGAGATTGTGCAGCGTAAAAGAGCCGAACAGGCTCTGCGCGAAAGCGAACAGCGCTATCGCTCAATCTATCACAATACCCCGGCGATGCTGCATTCGATTAACGTTTCCGGGATGCTTGTCAGTGTCAGTGACCACTGGCTTGAGGCTATGGGTTATGAGAGGGCGGAGGTGGTGGGTCGGCCCCTGGTCGATTTTTTGACTCCTGAATCGCGTGCTTATGCCGAAAAAGAGGTGATGCCCGAATTTTTTCAGACCGGTTTCTGTAAGGATATATCCTATCAGCTGGTGCGCAAGGACGGCAGCACTATGGAGGTTCTGCTTTCGGCTATCGGTGATCGCGACCGGGAGGGAAAGATAGTGCGCTCGCTCGCGGTTTCAATCGATATCAGTGACCGTAAAGCGGCCGAAGCGGCCCTGAAACAGGCGCAGGAGAAGCTGAGTCTTCATACACGTGATCTCGAGTGTCAGGTTAAGCGGAGAACAGAGGAACTGCGGCGCCTCTCCGGCAGTATTCTGGCCGGCCAGGAGCAGGAGCGGGCCGCAATTGCCAGAGAACTGCATGATGAATTAGGACAGGTATTGACGGCCCTGCGGCTGGAGACGGTCTGGCTTGGTGATCGAATGCGGCCGCTGGATGACAAGGCCGCTGCCCGGGCCGTAATGATGACGGAGTTGATTGATGAGACCATCGACGGTGTCCGGAGTATCGCCCTGCGGTTGCGGCCGGGCATCCTGGATGATCTGGGCCTGGTTGAGGCTCTGGAGTGGTATGCCGCGGATTTTGAACGTCGTAGCGGGATTACCTGTGCCTTCAGTATCACGGGAGTTATGCCCGATCTGGATGAGAGCCTGGCGACCGCAGCCTATCGGATTGCGCAGGAGGCCCTGACCAATGTGGCCCGTCACGCGGCCGCGGATCAGGTAACCATATTTCTGGCTGTCGATGAAAGTCGTTTTAAGATGGAAGTCGAGGATAACGGCAGTGGTTTTTCGCCTGAGAAAACTTCTGCTGCCGACGGCCTCGGGATTGCCGGTATGCGGGAGCGGGCTACTTTAATTGGTGGGGATTTTACGATCACATCGGAATTTGGCCGGGGTACCAGAATTGTTTTCCGGGTCGATTTTGAAGGAGAAAAGAGTTCATGATCAAGGTTCTGCTGGCGGATGACCACGCAATTGTCCGGGCCGGCCTCGCGAGGATTGTCGAAGAGAGTGGTGATATCGAAGTGGTGGCGGAGGCCAGTGACGGCCGTGAAGCCCTGCGTCTGGCCCTGGAGGCGCCGGTCGATGTTGCGGTTGTCGATATCTCGATGCCGGGTCTGGACGGTCTTGAGGTGGCGGCGCAGCTGCTGGCGATTTGTCCGGAGCTGCCGATTATTATCCTGACCATGCATGAAGAGGAGCAGTATGTGGTGCGGGCGGTGGAGGTTGGAGTTATGGGCTATGTTACCAAACGTTCAGCTCCGGAACAGCTGGTGGCGGCGATTCGCAAGGTCTACGGCGGTGCCCGCTATCTCAGCGAAGCCGCCGTAGAGATGCTGGCCCTGCGTCTGGCTAAAGGGGTTTCGGGCAAGTCGCCGCTGGACTCACTCTCGACCCGGGAACTTCAGGTGCTGCGCCAGCTGGCTTCCGGCCAGACCAATCGTGAGATCGCCGAAGCCTACAATATCAGTGTTAAAACCGTTGATACCTACCGCTTTCGACTCTTGAAAAAACTCAGTCTGCGCAACAATGCCGAACTTTCCCGCTTTGCGATCCAAAACCATCTCATTGAACCATAGCTCTCTTTGTAAGAAAAATTCTGACATGGATTTCAGAAATAATAGACTTGTTTTTCGGGGTGCTTTTATATTAGTAATAATTTATTAGCAGGAGCTGATTTTTTGGTGATTTTCTGTTATGGTAGCAGAGGGTGGTTAAGAAACTTAATTTTGCGAAAAGGAAAAAGGAGAGAAGAGATGAAAAATTGCAGGTTATTGATTCTGGGTCTGGTTATCGCGGTTGTCTCGATGGGTTTTGTGTCTATCGCGGCCGCGGGTCCGATTGTAATTAAGTTCTCCCACGTGGTTGCTGAAAACACCCCGAAAGGGCAGATGGCCAACAAATTCAAGGCTCTGGCGGAAAAACGTCTGCCCGGGAAGGTTGTAGTTGAGGTTTTCCCCAACTCTCAACTGTTCGGTGACAACAAGGTTCTGGAAGCCATGCTTTTAGGCGACGTTCAGATGGCTTGTCCGTCCCTCTCTAAATTTAAGAAATACACTAAAGTTCTTCAGCTTTACGATCTGCCCTTTCTCTTTAAGGATATGGACGCGGTCGGTCGTTTTCAGCAGGGCCCTTACGGTCAGAAAATGCTGAGTTCATTGGAGTCAAAAGGTCTGATCGGTCTCGGTTATCTCCACAACGGTCTCAAACAGCTCTCCTCCAACTCGCCACTCAGGGTACCGGCTGATGCCAAAGGCAAAAAATTCAGAATTATGAGTTCCGACGTCCTTGCGGCCCAGTTTGAAGCGGTCGGGGCGATGCCTCTGAAAAAACCCTTCTCCGAGGTCTTTACTCTGCTTCAGACCAAGGCGATTGACGGACAGGAGAATACCTGGTCGAATATCTACTCCAAGAAATTCTATGAAGTTCAGCCCTATATCACTGAATCCAATCATGGTCTGCTCGATTACATGGTAATTACTTCGGCTCAGTTCTGGAAGGGGCTGCCGGCCGATGTTCGGACCGAGCTCAAAAAATGTCTGGACGAGGCAATTGCCTTCGGTAATAAGGTTTCGGCGGAGAAAGCGATTGCCGACCGGCAGAAAATCATTGATTCCAAACGTTCCGAGATTGTCGAGCTTACTCCGGCGCAGCGCCAGCAGTGGGTGGCCAAGATGAAACCGGTCTGGAAAAAGTTTGAAGGCCAGATTGGCAAAGACTATATCGATGCGGCGATTGCTGCCAACAAATAGATTGCAGTTGATAGAACATCACAGGCTTCAAGGACGGGGCCTGTGATGTTTTGTTTTATGACGGCCCAGGGGTTGGTAGGGCCGGAGGTTTTTAGTAATGTTTAGCCGTATTGTTAATACCCTGGAAGAGACGATTATCTCTCTGCTTCTGGCCTCGATGACTCTGCTGGTTTTTGTCGAGGTGGTTCTCCGTTTCGGTTTCGGTACCGGCCTAATGTGGGGCGAGGAGCTGACCCTGCATATTTCAGCCTGGATGGTGCTTTTCGGGGCTTCCTACGGGGTTAAAGTAGGCTCGCATATCGGGGTCGATGCCCTGGTCAAACTACTGCCGAACAGGTGGCAGCGTTTTGTCAGTTCGATTGCCGTAATCTGCTGTCTGGTCTATTGCGGCCTCTTTATGAAAGGAGCCTGGGCATACCTTAAGATGACTCGTATGATCGGTATTGAGATGGAGGATCTGCCGTTTCCCAAATGGATAGCTCACAGTATCATTTTTATCGGGATGGTTCTGCTGGCAATACGTCTGCTGCAGCTTTTATGGTCGATTATAACGGGTAAAGCCACAGGTTTTAACCTGACGGATGAAGCGAAAGAGAGTATGTATCTGGCGAAGGAAGCTCAGCAGGCGGCCAGTGTTGTCGGTGGAGGTGATACGCCATGACTACGGCAACCGCGGCTTTGTTCATTGTTCTCTTTCTGCTACTGATTACCGGCATGCCGATAGCTTTCGCTTTAGGCCTTTCGAGTATTACGACGATTCTTTTTTTCTCGAACGATTCCCTGGCTTCGATCGCCTTGAAACTCTTCGAGTCCCAGTCTGAACACTATACCCTGCTGGCGATCCCGTTTTTTATCCTCTCCTCGGCCTTTCTCTCTACCGGGGGGGTGGCTAATCGAATTATCAATTTCGCCATCGATTGCGTCGGTTGGATCCGGGGCGGTCTGGCGATGGCTTCGGTGCTTGCCTGTATGATTTTTGCCGCGGTTTCGGGTTCCTCTCCGGCGACGGTGGCAGCCATCGGTTCAATTGTTATTGCCGGTATGGTCAAAGCCGGTTATCCTGAAAGTCTGGCAGCCGGCGTGATTACCAATGCCGGAACCCTGGGGATTCTGATTCCGCCCTCAATCGTCATGCTGGTCTATGCGGCGGCAACCGAAGAGTCGGCGGCCCGGCTTTTTATGGCGGGATTTCTGCCGGGTCTGATGATGGGATCGATGTTGATGCTGGTTATATATGTCGTGGCCCGGGTTAAAAAACTGCCCTCCCAGCCCTGGGTGGGTTTCGGCAACCTGATGCGATCCGGTTGCAGTGCCGGTTGGGGCTTGATGCTGATTGTCATCGTTCTGGGTTCAATCTACGGCGGTATCGCCAGCCCGACCGAGGCGGCTGCCGTTTCCGCAGTTTACGCGTTTTTTATTGCGATTTTTGTTTATCGGGATATGGGGCCTTTAAAAGGGGTGGCCTGGAAAGAGAGTGATGAGTCGTGGGGGGGCGCCATCGGGCGCAACCTGAAATTGACAATCACGGCGCTGCCGCGCTCCATTGTTCATGCTGATGTCCACCGGGTCATGATGGATGCTTCCAAAGTATCAATCATGTTGCTCTTTATTATCGGCAACGCGATGCTTTTTGCGCATGTTCTGACAACTGAGCGGATTCCGCATCATCTGGCGGCTATGATTGTCAGCTGGGGGCTGCCGACCTGGGGTTTTCTGATTGTGGTCAACCTTCTGTTACTGATGGCCGGAAATTTTATGGAACCCTCGGCGATTATCCTGATTATGGCCCCCATCCTTTTCCCGATTGCCCTTAAACTCGGGATTGATCCGATCCATCTCGGGGTTATTATGGTAGTTAATATGGAGATCGGCATGATTACGCCGCCGGTGGGGCTCAATCTGTTTGTTACGGCCGGGATTACCGGTCACAATCTGACTTGGGTTTTGAAAGCGGCTTTGCCATGGCTTCTGATTTTACTGGTGTTCTTGATGTTGATAACTTATATCCCGCAGATTTCACTTTTTCTGCCGGAATACATCGATCATTTAAAAGGCTTCTAAAAATTAGGTTATAACAATTTAATTTTTCTCTTGCATTCTTTATTAGGATTTGCTATATATTATGGTTGTATGATGTGGAGAGGTCAGGATGTCTAGGTTACGTGTGACTGTTTGATCATTAATTGCGCCTAATCTTAATATTCAATTTAAGAATCTCTGTTAAATGCTAAAAATGTTTTAATTTAATGTAAAAAAGAAATTCAACCGTTTTACAGGAGGAAAAAATGAGTAAAAGAATTGGATTGATTCTGGCGGCTCTGCTGGTAGTGGCTTTTGCCATCCCGTCATTTGCTGCCGATGTCAAGATCAAAGGTGATTTTAACAACCGTTTTATGATTTACACGAATCATAACGACTGGTTGAAATCTGAAAAAGGTGTCATTCATGACGGTAATGTCAATGAAACCTGGGGTGAGGCCAAATACCGGATGTGGTTTGATGCCTCTACCAATGATGGCAAGGTAAAAGGTGTCTATGCCTTCGAGATCGGTGGTCTTGAGTATGGTAAACCAGGTTCAGTGGGTAAAAGCGTTGGCGGGAGTTATTCCGGTGATGCGATCAATATTGAGACCCGCTGGCTCTATACTGACTTCCAGTTGCCCTGGGCCTGTGAAAAAGCCCGTATTCGTATGGGTCTGCAGCCTTTCAAGGTTAACAGCTATCTCTGGGCGGAAACAATTATGGGGGTCTCCTCTGATTTCGTAGCCGGTCCGGTTGATATTCAATTGGCCTGGGTTCGTCCTTATCGGGATCCGGTTAAGGATGACAAAGACGATACTGAAGACCTTGACTCTTTTTATGGTCGAGTTAATTTCAAGCCGGTTGACGGTGTTAAAGCTGGTGTCTTCGGTCTCTATATGACCGGTGATCCGGATGAGAGTGATCCGGCAAAGTATATGACCATTACTTCACAGAATTATCAGATCAAAAAACTTGGTAACAATACTGAGCTTGATCTTTTTGTCCTCGGTACCGATGGTAAAGCTGATCTTGGTAATTTTTTTGTTAACTGGGACCTCATGTATGAGGGTGGCAGCATTGATGGTGCCAACTTTAGTGAAAGCTACAATGGGGTTGCCTATAATAAAGGCACTATGAATGAAGATTTTGATGTCAGCGCCTGGTTTGCTCATTTTGACGTTGGGATGAATCTTGATAAAATGAAATTCACCTATACCTTCTGGTATGCTTCCGGTGATGATGATGGTTCCGACAGTGATTTCGATGGCTTTATTTCCGTTGATATCGATCGGGCCGACAGTATCTGTATCATGGAGGGCGGTTTTACTGACGATGATTATTTTACCGAGAAAGATTATATGCTCGATAAAGGTATGATCTTCAATAAATTGGCTTTCGATTTTAAGGCAGACAAAAAACTTAAAGTTGGCGCTTCCTTGCTTTATATGATGACTGCCGAAGATATTGAATATATTGATAACAATGGTAAAAAACGTAAAGAAGATAGTCTTGGGGTTGAGTTTGATGCATATCTCA
>JANTFH010000065.1 GCA_024763535.1 Thermodesulfobacteriota bacterium | reverse complement strand
GGTTTCGGTTGAGGCGATAGTGCAGGTAAAAAGCGGCGGTAATTTCCGGCAGCGGTCGAGAAAATCCCGGTTGTTTTCGGGTTCATGAACTTTGATTATGGCAGGTATTGTCATTGTCTCACCTTAAATTTTGCAAGTTCGCTGAAGTGTTTTTTGAAAAATCCGGTTTCAGCGGCGGAAGATGTGAGCCTGGCTGAAACCTAAACGCCGGGCCTCATTGTGAGCGGCTTCCCGGCTGTTGAACCAGCCGAGGCGGACCCGGTAGAGGGTGCCGTCGTCGCGGCTTATTTCATCGACAAAAACCTCTTCGTTCCGGCGGGCGATTTTATCTCTGAGTTCCAGAGCCGTTTTTTTATTTTTGTAGGCTCCGAACTGGATCGCGAAAGGGTGTTTTTTTGAACTTGAGATGCTTGGCGGCAACTCGAGAATATCGATGCGCACCATCGCCGTACCGTTTCTCAGCATATCCAGCTGCCGGGCCCCGCTCTTGGAGAGATCGATTACCCGGTTTTTGACAAAAGGGCCGCGGTCGTTGATCCGGAGTTCGACCTGGCGCTGGTTTTCGAGGTTGGTAACCAGTACTTTGGTGCCCAGCGGCAGACGTTTATGGGCTGCGGTTAAACCGTTCATATCATAAATTTCACCGCTGGCGGTGGCTTTCCCGTGGAAGTCAGGGCCGTACCAGGAGGCGATGCCCTGCTGGTAGAATCCGGGTTCGAGTTTTTCCAGGGGGGCGGCTGTTTCCGGCGCCAGCTTGTCGGAAGTTGTCGAACAGGCGGAGGCCAGCAGCAGGCATCCGGCCAGCAGCATAATCAGCCATGTGAAGCGGAGATAATTTCGAGGGTGAGAGTTTTTCAGCATAGATCTATTTCCCTTGACCGGAGTCAGTGCAGGCCGGAGCTGTTAATCATGACGATCTTCTTAAAATCATCGCCGATCAGAATCTGGTTGATGCAGCCGAAACTCTGATCCAGGCTGAAAATGGTGTCACTCGGCAGTCCCAGCAGCCGTGAAATCAGGAGCAGATTGACGCCGCCGTGGGCCACGATAACGATGCTCTCACCGCGATGTCGGTCGGAAATTTCGTCAAATTCCGGGTAGATGCGTTGCTCTACCTCTTGAACCGTTTCGCTGCCGGGGATGCGGTAGTTGATGAAATCGGCAAATTTTTTCTCCACCTGTTCCGGAAAACGCTCACGCACCTCGGCCAGCGTCAAACCTTCCCAGTCGCCCATCTTCATCTCTCTTAGATTATTACTTAAAATCAGGGGACAGCCGATTTTATCGGCGATAATTTCACCGCCGATGCGGCAGCGTTTAAGGTCGCTGGCATAGACGGTGCTGATATTCAGGCAGGAAAGTTCCTGCCCGCGCTGAACCATCTGGGCCCGGGCTTTCGCGGTAATATCGACGTCAAAGTGGCCGTTATAGCGTAAGGGGCCGTCTAACGTGTTCACCGTTTCACCATGGCGCAGAAGATAAATGGTTGTGAAATTGTCCGGCATTTTTATCTCCTGGGACAGCCTTCTACAGCAGGGCGACCAGCATAATCAGAGTCAAGGCTTCACTGCTCTCACAGGTGAAGCCTAAAATATCCCCGGTGACGCCGCCGAGTTTGCGGCGGGCGCCACAGCGGATCAGAAAAACATAACAAACAATTGTCAAGAAACTTAGCAAACCGGCAAAACCGGCAAATATAATTCCCGCTGTCAAACTCGTAACTGCCGCCAATAAAAGCTCACGCCGCCCGCAATGATTGGTGAAAATCGCACCTAAACCACCTTCGGGCCGCGCATATTCGGAGCTGAAGGTCAGCTGAATAATGGCGTAACGGCCGAAGATCGGGAAAAGAACCAGGCTTGAAGGAGCATCTTTCACCAGACTCAGCAGGGCACTGAACTTAAGCAGCAGTAAAAGGATCAGGGCGGTGGCGCCCATGCTGCCTAAAAAACTGTCTTTCATGATTTTGAAAATCTTTTCCCGGTCGAGCCTGCCGCTCATCAGGCCGTCGGCGGTATCGGCAATGCCGTCGAGGTGGAAGCCGCCGGTCAGCAGGAAATGGAGCAGAAGTATCAGAGCGGCGGCGATCGCCGGCGTCAGGAAAAGGTTGAAAAAAAGCCCGCCGGCGAAAAGAATCAGGCCGAGCAGCAGCCCGACCATGGGGAACCAGGCCTGAGTTTGGCCTAAAGTCTCTTCCGGAACCTCGGAACTGAAAGAGCCCGCCGGCAGAGTGGTCAAAAAAGAGAGGGCCAGGCGAATCTGGGTTATAATTGAGTCCATAAATTTTTAGTCACAGAGTAACAATTCAGTTGAAATTCTGAAATTCTGGTGACACAATCCCGATTTCCTGCGGAGAATCAGGTTGTGTCCCCAAAATTTCCCAGAATTTGCTGAAGATCGTTTATTTCAATTTTTGCGGCAGGCC
Organism: Thermodesulfobacteriota bacterium; assembly: GCA_024763535.1. GTDB lineage: Bacteria > Desulfobacterota > Anaeroferrophillalia > Anaeroferrophillales > Tharpellaceae > Tharpella. The sequence goes on along the minus strand of JANTFH010000065.1, from coordinate 11,061 downwards.
CCAGACCGTAAAATAGACTTCCTGACAGGCGGCGGCCAGACGTTGGTTGGCAAACCCGGAAAGATCACGAAACCTGCGGCTTAACGGATGTTCGGGAACCAGTCCGAGCCCGACTTCATTGGTTACCAGAATAATCGTCGCCGGGCTGCGGTTGATGGTCTCGGCCAAGATGTCGATAGTGGCTAAAATCTGTTCGTCGCTGTCACCGCGGCCCATTAAATTTGAGAGCCATAAAGTGAGACAGTCAACCAGAATTACGGCAAATTCGGAACCTGCCGACTGCAGGGCCGCGGTTAACTCCAGCGGTTCTTCAATGGTTTTATGCCAGCGGTCGTCGCGGTCGGCCTGATGTTTGGCGATTCTCTTTTCCATCTCGGCATCAAGCGCTTCGGCGGTGGCCAGATAGGCCCGGCGGCCGGGTACGGCTTCCGCCATCTTCTGGGCAAAACCGCTTTTCCCGCTGCGTACCCCGCCGCCGACTAAAACTGATGAAATTATGTTCTCTGTCACGCCTGTTTCCTTAAATTAAGATCCGCGTGATTCGTAACCCAATAACAGTTTCCTGTCAACGGTTTTCGTCGGTATTCAATCCGGGGTTCCCAGCAGCAGATAGTCGGGCTCGGTAAAACTGCCGCTGCACTCTTTTCCCGACCGTTGGAACTTTCCTGATTATGCAGAAGTGCAATGGCCGCGGCCAGATCAAAGCCGGCGGCCACCGGCAGATGGCCGCAGAGAGAAGTAGTGTCAAACGGCAGCCGTTTTCCCGGGTTCATCTCATCTGCGGAAAGGGGATATCTTCCGCAATTGCCGCTGCAGATGAAAGGTGTTTCCGGGAGGGTTGTGCGATCAAATTCGAGGCGTTTTAGATAGCCATATTTTGCCGGTTCAAAAGTCTTTTCCGTCCGGCTGAGACGGAGAAAAAAGCTGCCTTCGCCCGGCCCGAAAATCAGCTCTGGAGATTTCATCCGGCATTTCGGCTGATAACTTTGCCAACAGTAGCCCAGAACCTCACAGTAGCAGTCCACAACCCCGCATAGAACCGTATCAACCAGCCCTTTTTGCAGCCACAGGGCGGCCGTCAGCAGGGCCGGGGCCAGCGAATTTCGACCCTGAGTCAGGCTCAGGGTCGGCCCCGTAATCTGAAAATGCTCGGCAATGTGGGCGGCCGCGGCATTGTGAACGGAGTTGGAAAACAGGGTCGGTGAGGCGAGCGCGTCACCGTCATCTATGACGGAGTCAAGAAAGGCAAAGGTCGTGGCACTGGCCCCGTGGGCGCTGGCCACAATTAAACCGGCGCGGCTTCCGTTTAACGGCACTGCTGAATCCGCAACCGCCAGGGCGGATCCGAGCAGAGCCATACGGGAGAAATTGTCGAGCCGGCGCAGTTTTCGGGGTTTTATGAACTCTGCCAGAGGTTTGGTGTCGGCCCGGAAAACCGGCAAATCGCAATCTCCGTTTTGAGTGGTGACGCGGGTGATTTCAGGCGTAATTTTGCGGCTGCCCGTGAGCGCATCCTTGAAGTCGGCCAGGCCCGCTCCGAAGGCCCCGACCGGGCCGATACCGTTGATTGTCAGAGGAAACAAATTATTCTCCCCCAAGTTCGATAATCAGGGCTGAATTATTGCCGCCGAAAGCCAGCGACTGGCTTAAGGCGAAGTTGCCGTCAATTGTTTGCCTGGTAGTGGTCGGGGTGTGATTGATGGCGGGATCGGCATATTTGAATCCGGCGCTGGGCGGAATCTTTTTCATCTTTAACAGGGCCGCGGTAAAGGCCGCTTCCAGAGCCCCGGCCGCGCCCAGAGTGTGGCCGGTATGACCTTTGGTGGAGAAAAATGGGGTTTGCGGAAACATATCTTTCAGCACTTTGCCTTCGGTCAAGTCATTATTTTTGGTCGCCGTGCCGTGAGCGTTGATGAAAGCGATTTCCTCTGGGCTGATTTCAGCGTCATCCAGAGCCTGTTTCAGAGCCTGTTTCAGGCCCCGGCCTTCGGGGTGGGGTGCGGTCAGGTGCCAGGCATCGCAGGCGCTGCCGCTGCCGGCAATGAAAAGTGAAGGGTTGCGGTTTTTTTCAGTTTCGTCGGTGATTGTCCGTTGACTATATAAATTTTTCGACTCCAGAATCAGAACCGCCGCCCCTTCACCCAGATTAAGGCCGTTGCGGCTCTCATCAAAAGGACGGCAGGGTTTCCGGTCGCCGACCATCAGCGAGATAAAGCCGTTGCAGGTGACCCGGCAGAGTTCGTCGCTGCCGCCGGCCAGAACCAGGTCGCAAACTCCGGATCTGATCCACTCCGTACCGATGGCAATCGCATCGCTACCCGAGGAGCAGGCGTTCACCACGGTCAGACGCGGGCCGGAGAGCTTAAAAACGTCAGCTAAAACATCGGCCGGATTACTTCTTAAATAACGGTCAATTGGTTGCAGTCCCGGAGTTTTCGCCTCGCGGAAATCACGATAGAATTTTTCATCGTTCATGCTGCCGCCGACGGTGGTGCCGATGCAGACCCCGACTTTGAGCTTACTTAATTGATGTAGATTATTTTCCTCTTTACTCCAGCCGGAATCCTCTAAAGCCGCAGCGGCCGCGGCCACTGCCAGCCGGCTGGTACGCAGCCAGGGCTGGTTTTTGTCGGGTTTATCCAGGCCGGAAGGCGGTAGTTCAAATACCGGGTAGTCCTGAGGGTGGTGGAGCTGAAAACGGCGGGCGGCGGCGGGCGGGCGCCGTTCTTGAAACAGGGCGCTAACCGCACTCTCTAGATCCAGACCGCAGGCGCACAGGGCTCCGATACCGCTGATTCTTACTCGCATCGGCTCTGTATCCGGCCACGGTCGCAGCTTAGGTTCAAAAATTGTTTCATCACTGCAGATTATATGCGGTAAAATATAAAGTCAAGTGATACTTGCGGTAAGTTCAGCGGGCGCTTTTTGGTCTTTGTCGGGGCGGTTTGCCTTAAGGTTTAAGGATGAGGCTGAACTTGACAATCCGGTCTGAGGTAGTGTAACTCGTAAGAGCCGGCAGTCATCTCTGTCGAGGCGGTGATATTCAACTTTCGAAGCGGGGCGGAAGAGGTCGGAGGCTTTATGCGTCTATTTCGTTTATTTTTTCTTTTTCTGGTACTGAGCGGTTGCTTTCTGCTCTTTTCAAGTTGCGCAACTTCGCATAAAACCCGGGATGTGGTTCGGGAAATTTCTCTCGATACCCCGGCGGATTACCGGATGACCGCCTATCTGGGTCTGTTCAAGTCGAAGAAAAACTTTATGTTAACCGAGATCAAGGCTGATATTCTGCTTGCCAATGTTTTTCAAAGTCGCTGTCCGCATTGTCAGGGTCTGGCCGGTGAGTTGAACGAGATTTACCGGCTGGTTGATAAAGCCGGTCTCTCCCGAAAGATAAAATTCATTGGCCTGGGCTACGGCGACGATTTCCCCGAGGTTGAATATTTCAAGAAACGTTACGCCATTCCCTACCCGGTTTTTGCCGATCCGCTCGCCGATAAAATTAAGGTAAAACATATTCCGGCAACCTTTATCCTGAAGCTGACTCCGGCCGGTGCCAAAGTTCTCTATGAGTACTATGGCATCCTGCCCAAGGGCAAGGATCTCCTGGAGACGCTGCGCCGCGAGCTGGATTCAATATCCTGAACCTGGAATTTAAGATCCTAATGACAAACATCTATTGGCAATGTTATCTTCGGGAGCGGATAAGTCGATCCCGCTTGTGAAATGCCGATTGACCTTCAACTATCTAAGTAATGGATAATAAAACTATGACGAAAAAAGAGAAGATTGGAAAAGGGAAGCTGATTGCGGCCGGGGTCTTGGCCGTTGTTGCTTTGATCATTATTATTCTGACTGTCAGGTTTATCCATCATCGGATGGTTTACGCTGTGACTGATGCTGTTTTTGTCCGTACCGACAGCTTGGTTGATATTGGTTTCAACCGGGTCAATGGTCGTTTGCTCAGCCTCAATAAAAAAGCCGGAGATCGGGTTGAGAAGGGGGAGGTTCTGGCCGCGATAGATGATACGATTTATCGACTGGCTGTAGAGCAGTACAAGGCATCCATCGAAGCTGTACGGATTAAGCAGCAGGCCCAGACGATTATGCTTGAACGGATGACTAAGGAAACCGATCTTAATGAAAAAATTGCTAATTCGCAGGTGTTGGAGCTGACGAAACGGAAGGATGCCCTGAATACCAAAATTGCCGGGGTAGAGGTCGAAATCGAGCAGCTTGATCGAGATAATGAACGTTATGAAAAACTCCTGCAGTCAAAATCGATCTCCGATATTCAAGCCGAAGATTTTGGAACCCGGCTTCGGGCCCGGCGGATCGCCAAACAGGTTCTGGTGAAACAGATAGTAACCCTCGACGCTTCAATAGAAACTGCTCAGCGCCAGGTTGAACTGGCTCAGGTGGCAAAGATCAGGCTCAAGGAGGTGGAAAAAAATATTGAGGGGTTGAATGTGAAGATCAGGGAACTTGAGATTTCCCTGTCCCAGGCACAGGATAATCTGGCCCAATGTGAAATCAAAAGTCCGCTTACCGGTCGTGTCGCCCGCCGTTATGTTAGCCCCGGGGCTCTGGTTTCCCCGCAAAAAGTGATTTTGACCCTGATTAACCCGGAAGATATATATTTGATTGTCCTGATGGAAGAACAGAAACTGGCGGGTGTGGTTCCCGGTTCACCGGCGCAAATAACCATTGACGCTTATCCCGAGGATAAATACGAGGGGGTGGTCGATACGGTACTGCCGGCTTCGGCGGCCACTTTTGCACTGGCCCCCCGGGATATATCCGCCGGGGAGTTTACCAAGGTATCCCAGCGGATTCCGGTGCGAATCCGGATAACCGGCGGTGATAAGCAGCGTTTGCGTGTCGGTATGGGAGGTGACGTGGAGATTAAAAGGGAAGAGGGCAAAAATTCCGGAAAAGAGAACCGTTCATGACCGCCTCGACGGTAGATACGGAAACCCCGATTTACCAGCAGATTTCACCGGGGTATCGCTCTTTTTTGACGGTGATTATCATGATTGGCGCATTTATGGCCATTCTCGATACCACTGTGGTTGACGTTGTGGTGCCCAAAATGATGGGGCCTCTGGCTACTGATCTCTATGGTGTGCAGTGGGTGATTACCGCATATATGACCGCGGCGGCAGTCGGTCTGTTGCTGACCCATAGTCTGGGTAAGGTGATTGGCCTGAAAAATGTTTTTATTGCCGGATTGTTGATCTTCACCGTTGCCAGTTTGTTTTGCGGGATGGCGGGTTCACTCACCCAGATGATCACCTCAAGGGTCTTGCAGGGGATTGGTGAGGCCTTTATTATGGCCAGTGCTCAGACTATTCTGTTTGCGATCTATCCCCCGGAAAAACATGGCCTGGCTATGGGGATTTACGCTATGGGGGTATCTTTTGCCCCGGCTTTGGGGCCGACCGTGGGCGGCTGGATTACCGAGCATCTTTCCTGGCGCTGGGTGTTTTACATCAACCTTCCCACTGGAATCCTCAATTTCGTCGCGGCCCTCTCCTTTTTGCCGATTATCGTTCGCCATCGGGAAAAACTTGATTTTAATTTCAGAAGCTATGCCTTGATCGCAACCTTTACCATCGCCCTGTTGATTCTGCTCTCCAAAGGTCAACAACTGGGTTGGGGGCAGTCAAGCTTTATAGTGATTCTGGCGGCGGTGGCGGCCGTCTCCCTGATCTTCTATATCCTGTCGGAGATGTTCAGCCGTAAACCCTTGATTGATATGAAAATCTTTAGAATTCGCCAGTACACCCTCTCCCTCGGCTTCTATTTCCTGGTTCTCGGTCTTTCCATCTACCAGATTTTCTTTCTTTTGCCTCTCTATTACGAAAACCTGAAACATTTGGGCACTTTTGATACCGGTCTCCATATGTTGTCCTTTGCCATATTTATTGCCATTCTCTCACCTCTGGCCGGTATTTTGAGTGATCGTTTCGGGCCGCCCCGGATTCTGGTGATCAGTCTGACTATCTATATGTTTACCAGTTTTTACCTGATTCCCTCGCTTAATTATTATACCCCTTCTGTACGGGCCATTTTGATTACCATCCCGCTGGGCATTGCCTTAGGCTCTTTTTTTGCTCCGGTATCGGCTATGGCTCTGGGTAAACTGGGGCCCTATACGGCACAGGGAGTGAGTATTATGCATTATCTGCGTTTCCTGGGCGGCTCACTGGGGACGGCGATGGCCACCAATACCCTGATACTCAAACAGGCGGTGCATTATGAGGGGATAGCCGATCTGCAGAATTTTGGCTATGTCCATAACCTGGTCACGGCGGCGGGCCGCAAACTGACCTCGTTAATGTCACCGGATCTGGCTGTCGCCAAGGGTTACGGCCTGCTGGCCAAAGTCCAGAATCTCAAGGCCTTGAGCCTGGCTTTCCAGGATACCTTTCGCCATGCTTCATTCTCCGGAGCTTTGGGAGCCCTGTTTCTGTTGCTGCTGATTCTGGATGCCCGTCGGACAAAAAAACTTCAGGGTAAGGCAAAATTATGAGTATCTATTCAGCGGTAAATTCAATCATTTGCTGAATGGTTACTGCTTATGAGGTCATTAAGGCTTTGCGGAACGCGGCGGCCTTGGTGTGGGTTTCCTGATACTCTTCGTCGGGGTCGGAGTCGGCGACGATGCCGCCGCCGACCTGGAAGTAGAGATGGTTATTACAGGCGATGGCGGTGCGGATGGCGATGTTGAAATCGAGATCGCCGGAGAAGTCGAAATAGCCGATGGAGCCGGTGTAGACCCCCCGGCAGGAGGGTTCCAGTTCGTCGATAATCTCCATCGAGCGCAGCTTCGGGGCTCCGGTGATCGAACCGCCGGGAAAGGAGTTGCGCAGACAGTCGCTGCTACTCATTCCCGGCCGGATTTTCCCGGCCACAGTAGAGACCATGTGGTGGACATTGGCGTAGCTTTCCAGAATCTGCATCTCCGGAACATGCACCGAACCGTAATCGGCCACCCGGCCTAAATCATTTCTTTCCAGATCGACAATCATGATGTGTTCGGCCCGGTCTTTGGCACTGGCTAGAAGCTCCCGGCCCAGGGCCGTATCCTCGGTTTCCGTGCGGCCGCGCGGCCTGGTGCCCTTGATCGGGCGGGTCTCGATATAGTTTTCCTTAATCAGCAGATAGCGTTCCGGGGAGTTGCTCATGATCGCGTGCTCCCCGGTTTCAATATAGGCCCCGAACGGGGCCGGGCTCAGGTTGCGGAAATGGAGATAGAATGCCCGGCGGTCACTGGTGAACGGGGTGGCGAAACGTTGGGAAAGATTGACCTGATAGATATCACCGGCGGCGATATAGGCGAGGATTTTGTTGATTGCCGTTTTGTACTCGCTGTAACTGAAATTAGAGTGCAGGTTATCATCGGCGGCCGGATTCAGGCCGGGGGCTGTGCCGAGGTTTAAATCGGTTGGTTTTGCGAGGGGGGGCAGCTCGTTCCGGCGGGCCGAGGCGACAACCTGCCGCAACTCCTCAAGGCGTTTCCGGGCCCGGATTCGGGCCGCTTCCGAACCCTCCTCTTCCGGCAGGCCGCCGGCTAAAATCCAGGTGGTGCCGGCTTTATGGTCGATGGCGATAAGAGCGTCGTAGGCCCCGAAGAAGGCATCCGGCATCTTCAGATCATTGACGGTGGTCTGGGCGAAAGCTTCAACCTGGTGTCCGAGTTCATAGCCTAAATAGCCGATCAGGCCGTTTTCAAAGGGCAGAAAATCGCTCTCTTTGGGGCGAAAAAAACGTTTTTGGAGTCGATCCAGGTAGGGAAAGAAGGGTTCTTCTAATTCACGAATTTCACCGTTCAAGCAGTTTTCTTCGCTGATATGCCGGCCGTGAGCGCTGATTTTTAAGAAAGGATCGGCCGCCAGAAAAGAGAACCGTCCCAGATTTTCACAGTCGACATTGGCATCAAGCCAGGCCGGAGCCGGTTTTTTTGCCAACTCGCAAAAGAGGGCCGGGGCTGAAGGCGGGTTATCTACGGTTTCAATTAACAACATAGCGCGACCTTATAGACGAAACTTCTTTACAGGTCAAGAAGTGACGGCCGGAATGCGGCCGCCGGGCCGCCGCCGGGCACTAAAGATAAGAGTCAGGAAGAGATAGAATCCGGCCAGATATGTTACTAAAAATCGATGGCGGGCGAAAAAGGTCGGCGGCCGCCGGCGAGTGGTGACTTCCGTGTAGAGAATTCCCTCATGATTGAGGGGTAAAAACTGTACAATTTTGCCATCAGGATTGATGACGGCCGAGATGCCGGTATTGGCACAGCGGACGATGGTGCAGTTATTTTCCAGAGCCCGCAGGCGGATGTTGGCCAGATGCTGCCGGGGGCCGGGTGAGTCTCCGAACCAGGCATCGTTGGTCAGGTTGATGAGCAGGTCGGCACCGTCGGCAAAGAACGCGGCGGTAAAAGCGGGGAAAACCCCCTCGAAACAGACCGACGGGGCAATTTCCAGTTGTTTCAGCCGGAAGTTTTTAATCTTGTTTCCCGGTGAGTAGCTGAGACCCGGAACAATCTTGCTGATGAACGGGAACAGGGTTGCCAGCGGGGTGAATTCACCATAGGGAACCAGTTTCACCTTGTTGTATATTTGATATTTCCGCCCCGGCGAGAAGAGAAATATCGCATTGAACAGGATTTTTTCAGGCTTCTTCTTTTGCCGGATCAGGCGGGGGCCGCCCAGCATGACACTTACCCGGTGGTTGTTAACAAACCGGGTAAGGCGATTGAATACCCGGGTATCATTTTCCAGTAGCAGCGGCAAAGCCGCTTCCGGCCAGACAATGAGATCAGGCTGTTTAAGCAAGCTGTTACGGCTTAAACGGAACATTTTTTCGATGATTTTCCCCCGGTTTTCGGGGAGCCACTTCTCTTTTTGCTGAATATCGGGTTGAATGACAGCGATTCGGATGCGGCTCGGCCCGGGAGAATTCGGGTTGGCGCCGGGTGCCTGCGTGAGGTGGTTGCTTCCGCCGTCGATAAGGGCTTGACCGCTGAGTGGCAGGAGCAGCAGGAGTGTGAAGAGAATGGTTTCCGGCACCCTCCTGCGGGAAAATGCCTTACCCGCAAGGTAGAGAAGCAGATTCGCGAAAATAACCAGGCCCGAGAGCAGGCGGACGCCGCCGAGCGGCAGCAGCCGGCTTAAGAGCAGGTTGTCGATTTGGGTCAGACCCAGAGGATGCCAGGGAAAGCCGCCGAGAAAAAGGCCGCGTAAATCCTCAAGCAGTATCCAGGCCGCGGCCCCGGCCAGGGCGGCAATCAGCTTGCCGCCGATTGACTGCAAACTTTTCCGATGTTCCAGATAGTGCCAGAAGCCGCAGAAGGTGGCAAGATAGAGGCCCATGTAGAGAGCCAGCAGGGCCATAATCAGAATGACTACCGGAAACGGCAGGCTGGTGAAACCGGCGATTGAATTGGTGATCCAGTAGAGTTCGATGTAGTAGAACATGAACCCGCTTAAAAGTCCGATGCCGGCGGCCCGGCGGGCGGATTGACATCTTGTGCCTGCGGCCAGCAGCGGGAGCAGGGCGAAGCCGGCGCTTATCCAGCTGTAGCGGTAGAGTTGAAAACTCAGGTAGAGTATTACGGCACTGAGTGCGGCCGCTGTAAACAGGGTCAGCGGGGAGGGCTCGGAACGGGGGTGATTCACGGTTTCAGCGGTTATCCGGTGAATCAGGGTCATCCGGCGTTTTCGCTGCGGTTTGCGGCCCGGTTGAAGGTTCGGCGGCCGTTTCTCCGGTTTCGGGGTTTGCTTTATTCAGTTTTCGTTCGGCATCTGTCAGTAATCTAAGGCGTACTTTTTTCACCCGGCGCTTGTCGGCGGCGGCGACGGATAGAGAGAGGTTTTTGTAGGTGAATTTTTCTCCGGTCTGGGGGATGCTGCCGCTTAAAAACACGGCCAGGCCGCCGACACTCTCAAATTTCCCCCGGTGCTCAATCTCAATGTCGAAGAGTTCTTCAATCTCCTCGATTTCTGTTTTACCGCTGACCAGGTAGCTGCCGTCATCAAGTTTTTTAATCAGCTGTTCGCTGGTCTCAACCGGCAGATTCTCTTCGTAAATTTTACCGATAATCTCCTCTACCAGATCACTGATGGTGACCAGTCCGGAGGTGCCGCCATACTCGTCGACGGCGACCGCGATGTGGATACCCTTGGTTCGGAACTCCTCCAGCAGATCACTGACCCTTTTGGTTTCCGGAACAAAGTAGACCGGCCGCATTATCTGCCGCAGGCTGAGCTTCTCCAACTCCGGCCCCAGATGTTTAAGGATATCCTTGGCGTGCAGAATCCCGATTACCTGGTCGAGATTGTCATGAAAAATCGGGTAGCGGGAAAAACCTTTGTCGGTGATAACGGTAATCGCTTCATTGATGGTGGCGTCAGCCGAGATCGCCGCAAACTCGGTGCGGGGTACCATGACCTCCTGAACCTGGGTCTGTTTGAGTTGAATAACGCTGCTCAGCATCTCATGCGTGTCGTCGGTGATCACCCCGGTTTCGCCGCTGGCATTGATTATATCAAAAAGCTCCTCTTCGGTCGGCGGGGCCTCCTGTTCACCCTGGAACAGTCCTATTAAACGGTCGAAAACACCTCTCTCTTTCTCGCTCAATTAGCTCTCCATGACTTCTTATCATCAGGGGTTATCAATCCCGATTGTCAGGCCCGATTTGCAAGCGGCTGACTTCGGGTTGTTCAGCTTAATGACAATAGAACTTGTTTTTAGTATAAGTCAAGTATAATCAGTATGATCAGAGTGAAAAATGACCGAATTTCGATTTGCGGGGATTTAAGCTTGTCGTTTTTTTTATGAAAATGGTATATAATTTAATTTGTAACTATTCAGCCTAATTAATGTCTCCCGTTTTTTTTAGGGGGGGACGGGGGTGGTTTTTCTTAAGCGGTTGCGGAAATGATTTCGTCGTTTTTCTTAGGCGAGCTAGAGCCCATAAGCATTGCAACTGTCTGAGCGAAGCGAGTTTTGCAATGCGGGCGAAGTGAGTGTTGGAAAAACAGAAATCTTAACGCTTAG
>JANTFH010000064.1 GCA_024763535.1 Thermodesulfobacteriota bacterium | reverse complement strand
CTCATGATTTTTTCTATATTATCAATTCTCCTGTTGAGACATTGTCCAAGGAGAACGTTAAGTTCGATTTCAGCCATATTCAGCCAACTTCCATAAGAAGAGATCATGATGACAAATGAATGAATAATGGTGGCAAGAAGAGGCAGATTTTTACATATAAGGATTTTTTCAGTTCTTAAATCTACTGGTTGCGTCACCCGGTTTTGAATTCAAGCCCACAATTAATTGTCGCTTGCCGGAAACTTTATGGCGTGGAATACTTTCAACTTGTTCGAGTTTATAAGACATCTCGCTCTCTTCTATTCCCGCTGTATGCATTGCTGTATCAAATGCTTGAGATAATGCCAAACGGCAATCTTGTCGTATTTGACTGACAGGAACATAATAACAAATCACTAAATTAATTTCTGTCTGGTGAATTTGATAATCTTTTAGACAATCAAGTTTGTAGAGTTCGGCAATAAATATATTGGATTTAACTTCTTTTACCACTCCCTTCTTATTCCTGACCAACAAACTATCCGAACTCCTGCCTTGAATAGGCAACAAGACCGGAAACGGAGAACCACAAGCACAACGAGATGAAGAAACTCCGGTTATATCTTTTAGTTCGTAACGGATAAAGGGCTGAACATAATTGTTGAGATTGGTAATCAAAATCTTCTCTCCAAGCTCACCCTCCGGCAACACGTTATTATTTTCATCGACCGCTTCAAGGATACAGGCATCAGACATCAAATGCATGGTTTTTTGCTCACAAGTACGTCCCATAACCAAACATTCAGCTGCCGCGTATGTATCATCTACCGTCAAATTCCATGCCTGTTCCGCCATTTTTTTTGCCCTTGGTGTTAACAGTTCACTCATCGACAGGACGGCTGATATGCTACCCTGAAATCTGAGCCTAAGTCGGTTTTCAATTTGTTCTTGTGCCAACATCTCCAATACTCCTGCATAAGTATAGAGAATATCGGGCTGGAACTTGTTGAGTTCTTTCACTATATTCGCCATAGATTGGTCGCTGTTAATCACACGGTGACGAACAAATAAATTATGTGTTCCAGTATTATATTCGGCCGCACTAACCGCAGGATATCGCCCCCCGGTCATAACCAAGGTGGCTATTTTTAGTGGCTGTCCAATCAGTCCTCCCAATATAGCACGAAGGTTAGTCAATAAAGGTACGGATAAACGAGTTAACAAGGATGTATGAATTGCATTTAAACCTTTCAGGTCATATACAACGAGTAGCTTTTGTCCACTGGAGCCGGATGTCTTCATCGGTACATAGTGCTGTTTGAAAAGGCTCCCCCGAGGGGATGAATCGTTCATCCACGCCTCTATCTCAACCTGTTTCAATTGTGGGTCGGTAACTACCCTGTCGAAATAATTGAGCATTTCATATCGTGAAACAGTTGGTAGATCGGTAATTGAGCACGTTCCTACATTGATACCCCGATAAAGTTCGCGATAAAACGATGAGTGGGAGACGGCATATTTTAGTAGAGCTCGAAAATTACTTTCTTGGATATCTGCAATTTGTTGAGCACTTTTTTGTCGTAAATTTAGTTGAACTAAATATGTTCTAAACAAATTAAATACATTAATCACACCCACTTGACTCTTTCCCCACTGCCTTTTAGTTAGTGTCCATCCGGAAACCCCGGTTTTTTGATGGACATTAGTTTGTAGTGATTGGCAAAACGTAATGCATGGCGCAAAGTGAACAGATATATTCATCGCGCCTGACTGCCATCTTCATAGCCAAAACGCTTGTTATAGTGGGCGCAATGTTCCGCCATAAATTTAGCCTGTTCAAGCGAAACGTTGTAGTGATCGGTTTTGTAACTTTTCTGGAAGGCAATGAATTTTTCAAGCTGGGGCCGGGCCTATTCAACATTATCCAGATCAAGCGCTTTATAAATTTTTTCAACTTCAGCCATCGGGTCTTGAGCTAACTGCTCAAATGCAACACAATGTATCTGGTTTTCGCCAAGTAGTATTTAAGCATTCATTTAGTATTTAAGCATTCATTAAGATGGGGCAAAAAACTTTTTTGGACAATTCCCATCGACCATGATATTCTCTTTTTGAGTTTCACCGACAGTCTCCTTTGTGGTTTTGTTTGTGGTGAACAATTTTATACCACAAATGTCGGTGAAACCTAATAAATTTAATTACTTAACTCAATATTCAACTTCTTGAATATAGTTTTGAAAGAATCTCACATTGATAACTCTTTAGAACCGGTAGTAAAAATTGATAAAAAAATATCTCAATGTAAAAAATCTTTATGAACAATGGGCTAAATCATACGATTCTACTCCAAATCTACTAAAAGAATTGGAAGAGCATGTAGTAGATCAAATGCTGGACGATGTAAACGGTAAAACGATACTGGATATTGGCTGCGGCACGGGACGCTATGCTGTAAAGTTGGCAGCTGCCGGTGCAAAAGTTACAGCTATTGATTTCTGCGATTCCATGATCTCCGTTGCAAAGCAAAAAAAATACGCTATGAAAATTGATTTTATTTGCTGCAGTATTGAGAATATCCCCCTACAAGAGAAATTTGATATTGTGCTCTGCAACCTGTTACTAAATCACATTGAAAACTTGAACGGCCCACTTTTTGAAATTTCACGGTTGGTAAAGAGCAACGGTTATGTCATCATATCAGATCTCAGAACGGACTTTTACATCAATAAGTCGAGATGTTTCCGTATGTTCGGTAAATACGCTACTGATTCCTACAGACATACACAGAAAGATTATAATGATGCATTCCGAAAGAATAAAATGATGCTGTCTGAGCACCATGACTTGGTTTTTACTAGGAATATGGTAAAAAAATACCGACGATATTTTTACCTTGTCGGTTCTACCATTGGTTATGTTTTTAAACTTGTAAAAATGAATAGGTAAGAAATATACTGTCCCTCTCCGCATCCCTACCTCAACTACATTACCATTGATCAATTATTCTCAACGTCTCTCTACAGGCCGTCAAGCGCGGACGTATTTGCTCGTAATCATTTTCAACGACGTACTGCTTTCCAAGCTTCCTCATGAAGTATCTGCATGGACGCATTGAATTGTTTCTGCAAAACACCTTAGTATCTATATTGATTTCTTTTGCAATTCTCAAAAATAAACAATCATGATGAGATTTAATAATCATGTAACTTGTTGATTTTTCAACCACTTCTACATCTTCAATGGGTACCTTCATAAAACTGTGATAAAAGACCTCAAATAATTCGTTTATTGTCAACGTGTCTGGTACTTTATGAGTCAAGTGCCACAAGAAGGCCTTCCAGTAAAACAAAAATTCGAAAAGCCCAAGCTGATAAAAAAACCTTAAATAAAACCTTTTTCTATTTAATGCCATAATATGGTCTCCATAACGATAAACAACTCCTTCGTGAACAAGTTCGATAAACATATTTTTCAATCTCCATAATTTCATACCACAAATGTCGGTGATACTCAATAAATTTAACTATTTGATTTAATATTCAACTTCTTGAATATATTTTTGAAAGAATCTCTGTATTCGGCACAACGTTCGTAAACTATCTCTTTTTCTAGTCCGAACTGTTCCAGACTGTACCGGTGTTTTCCGTATTTATGCTGTCGGTTTTTTTCGAGGAAGGTTCTTATCTGCTGTTCGACTAAAGGCGACCAGGTCAGGTCACATCTTTCATAAATGCGACGAATCGTATCAATTGGATTTGCAATAAAATCTTTATAGATTATGTCAATAAATTGAACCCGAGAATCCGGATTTGACTCAGCTTGTTTACGGCCAGCCAAGCTCTTATCAAGCCATGAACCGACTAAATCAAGGGCAATTTGCCCCACGCGTTCAGGATTAACCATGTTGTGAGAAGTTGACCACGATGCCATTATCAAACTTGCTGTTGACGCAATAATTTCGGTTGGGTCGCGGTGTATTTGGATGATATAGGCATCAGGATACACGGATATCAGTGCCTGGAGGGCGCGAAGATGCGATGGTGCTTTCAGGACCCACCGTTCCCTATGATGTCTGTATTGCAACAGTTGGAGTTGTTGCTTATGACGCACATACAATGGATGTAGGGTTTGCTCACACAGCCATTGACGATATGCAGGGAAATCAAATGCTATGACAAAAAAATCACTGACTAAATCATTCGCAAAAAGGAAGAGGCATTCTTCAGGTAAATCAGCCCCTAATTCATGAATATTTTTAAGCTGCGGAGCAACCTTGTCGAGGATAGCCAACTCCAGTTTTAATCTACGAATTAGTGGGTCTTTAAAATTGGTTTCAGGATCTGGTGGCAGGCAGGGAAACTTCATCTCCCAATATAGAGGGGTTCGTAATACCGAATCTTGTGCGAATAACCGATGTAGTAATGTTGTTCCTGTTCGAGGCAGAGCGGCAATAAATATTGGACGGTCAACAGGCTGTTTGAAAATATCGGGATGGGTATGTAACAACGCATCAATCTGTAACCGATTCGCAAGACGATGAATAATAAATTTTCGAAGCACTAATCGTCCCGCCGGCAACAAGTTGGACTGTTGATTTGCGCTACGAGCAAGTATTTTGAGCGGCTCCCGAAATGAGTCATCAATGATGGTATGAATCCCTGACTTCTTCATTGCCTGTCGGATAATGGAGTCTTCATCTATCTCTCCTATACGCACACCTGACGAACGGAGTACCCGGCCGACTGCATTAAAGGTATTTAATCCCAGCACCAGAATTTTGCTTAACGGTTGTGTATTCTCTTGCATACGTTCACTGTTCCTACGTAATTGGATTACCTGTTCTATTGGTTTCGTAATCGGAATGATATTTGAAAATTGTTTTCAAGGGCCAAACTTTTGATCTTACCAGAAGGTTACAATTTTTTTACCAAATAATTATTGATGACAATTGTCGACTTAAAGGAATCCAGTCTACTGGATTATTACGCCTGCCGGAACCATCAAAAGCAACTGTTTAATAAGAAAAACCAAAGAAGTCGTAAGCCAGGGCGGCGGTCGAGCGGTTGCCGTTGGGCAGATAGGGGGAAGGCAGATCAAACTTGTTAAAATCGGTGACGTTGGCAGGGATCGTTGCCCGTATAGAAAACGGGGAAAAACCGTGAATTTCAAGAATCAGCGAATCGTTGAAAACCGGGAATCCATCCTCCAGAAAACCGCTTAAAGCCACCTGGTCGCCGTTTTCATTCCGCAAGACCAGAAGAGCTTCAACGGCGTTAGCGGCCGGGGTTGAGACCGACCAGACAGCGGGATTTTTTTTAATCTCCGCCACCATTATTTCCCGAGCCTTAAGCAGAACCTGTAGCGGCTTCTGATAAAGCAGAAGGTCCACAACTGCAGATTCCAACTCCGAAGCATGCTGCCGCTGATAAACCTTACGGCTGAAAGGATAACGCAAAACCAGAAGCCAGGGGTTTGATTTCCCGGCGCTTCCGGAACCAACAACCACCGGCTCACTCTTTTCCCCGGCAGCAGCAATTCGGGAGATAAGAAATGCAAATTTTCGCGGTTCAGATGCTGCAAGATCCCCCTGCATCCGAACTACAAGTCCGTTAATAAAACCCTTCTGCCGGGGCGTAAGACTGTCCGCGAAAATTTTAATCTCAGGTTTAATTGCCGGGGCCGTTACCGCTTTAACCAGAGAGCCTGAAATCCAGCCGCACTGGCCTTCGTCCGTAACGATATAGAACCAACCATCCCGCTCCTTGAGAATCTGCACCTTATCCTGACGCTGAAGCGAGAATATCTTCGGACTCTGCTTATGTGGAGTTTTGCGGACATTGGCCCGGTTGACTTTAATAACCCCCGCATTCACCGTTGCGGCCACTGCCGGCCGCAAACCCGCAGGCCCGGCCATAAGACCCGAAATGAGCAGCGAAAACAGAAAAATATTAATAAATTTTTGCAACTTAAATTCTTCAGTTAACCATGGAGATGTATTTACAGAGAAAGAAACTCCTGACAGGCCCGGCCGATCTCGGCATATTCATCCGCGAAGATTGTGCGCGGGTCAAAAACGAGCCAGTCATCAACAATTCTGGTCACAATCGGCCGGGAACGGGTTCGCAGATACTCTTCCAGACGATCTGAACTCCGCCCCTGAACCCGAAGATAGAGAGCATAACTTGCCAACTCGACCATAGGCATCGCGCCGCCGCCGGCCCGGGAGACCGCCGCCGCCACCTTCAACTGCAGATCAGCCGCGGCCGGGCAGGAACGCCGAATCACCCGCTGCAGTCTCCGGGCCTGCTTCTTCAATTCATCACGATCGACCGTCAGCATCCGCAGGGTGGGAATCTTCTCGGTCACCGACACCGGGTCGAGATAATATTTGAGTACAGCTTCGAGCCCGGCCAGCGTCATTTTATCGATCCGCAAAGCCCGATTCAAAGGATGTTTTTTCAGTTTTTCAACCAATTCCCGGCGGCCGACAATGATCCCGGCCTGGGGCCCGCCCAGCAGTTTATCGCCACTGAAGGTTGCCAGGGCGACGCCTGTAGCCATGGTCTCAGGCACCGTTGGTTCACCGAAAAGGCCGAAGGATTTAAGATCCAGAAGGTTGCCGCTGCCGAGATCTTCAATCACCGGCAGCCCGTGTTTTTCCCCCAGCGCCACCAGATCACGCATCTCCGGCTGGCCGGTAAACCCGGTTACCCGATAATTACTGGTATGCACCTTCAGCAGCAGGGACGTCTCTTCATTGATAGCGGCCTCATAATCTCTCAGGTGAGTTCGATTAGTGGCCCCGACTTCCCGTAGCCGGGCTCCGCCCTGAGTAACAATCTCCGGAATGCGAAAAGCGCCGCCGATCTCAACCAGTTCCCCCCGGGAAACCACAACTTCACGCCCGGAAGCCAAAGCCGAAAGCACCAGAAGTACGGCCCCGGCATTGTTATTGACCACCATCGCCGCTTCCGTGCCGCACAAGCGGCAGAGCAGCGCCTCAACATTGACATAACGAATACTGCGGGCACCGAGTTCAAGATCATACTCAAGGTTGGAGTAGCCGCCGGCCACCGCGGCAATCTGTTCAATCGCCGCCGACGGCAGCGGGGAACGGCCGAGGTTGGTATGAATAACCACGCCGGAGGCATTAATAACCTTTTTCAAGGCCGGAGTCAGCAACTCCGTCAGAGCCTCATCCAGAACCCGCCAGAAATCCTCATGTGAAAACAGGTCTTTGACCTTGAGATTTTCCCGCAACACTTTCTGCTTGATCTGATCGAGCCGCCCGCGAATCTGTTCAGCAACCAGGGGCCGTGGGAAACGGAGCATAAATTCACGTTTCTGGGCTTCATGGAGGAGTTCATCAACCGCCGGCAGCTGTGCCAGCTGTGACTGAATCCGTTTTTTTTCAGCGTCTGTTTTTGCCATATTTTTTACCCGCTTTGATAGAGACTCTTACGTGCGGAAAATGCCCGGGTTACGATTTGTTCGCTGCTTCTTTCATTTTTTTAACTACCGGCTCCCGGCAGATATCGCGAAAGTTGTTGACTCCGATAAAAAACTCCCGCATCATGATGACCCAGTAGTAGTAGCCTTTTGGGGTCAGAGAGAGCTGATTACCTTCCTGTTTCAAGGCCCGTAAACCCTTAAATAGAGTCAACTCTTTCCAGAGAGCCTCTTCAAAAAGATTGCCGTAACGCCGGCGGATGGCCGCCATATCAATTTTAGTCCCGAAAAGTTTAATCATAAAATCATAACGCATGCGTTCGAGCAGGGAGAACTCCTTGCAGAAAGCCACGGCCGGCTGATTGTTTTCAAGTTTATCGCAGTACTCCTCGACGGCAAAGGTGTTGGCCATAATTTTACCGTTGAGATAACTGAACGAACCGCTGCCGACCCCTAAATATTCGTCATAATCGACGATGTACTCATCGATCATCGCTCCCTGGCGGGAGAAACACCAGGCCGAACCCGGAGTATAATCGGCCTTAAGCTGTTTGAAAATCTCCTGATAGTAGAGCTTCTCCCGGCCGTAATCGACTTTGCCCAGGGTCTTGCGAATAATCTTTTCCGTAACCGTCGAAACCATCAACGGATAAAAGGTCACCTGATCAGCGGGCATGTTCTTGATTATTTCAAGATCCCGCTGCAGCGACTCCAGCGTCTGCATGGGAAAGTTAAAAATCATATCGACATTAAGGGTGTCGAAAACCCCGTGATACTTTTGCAGCCGGGCCTCAACCTCAGCCCCGCTTCCATATTTATGGTAGCGTTCCATCGCTTTAAGCAGATTATCATCAAAACTCTGCACCCCGACCGAAAGCCGGTTGACCCCGGCCTGGCTGAGAGTATTCATAATATTATCGGTCAGATGGTTGGGGTTGGTTTCAACTGAAATCTCCCGCACCGGAAAACTTTCGCGAATCAGCTGCAGGGTTTCGGCCAGCTCCTCCGGCAGCACCGTCGGGGTGCCGCCGCCGACATAGACCCCGGTACATTTGAAGCCGCAATCCCGATAAAGTTTAATCTCACGCTGCAGCGCGGCAAAGTAGCGCCGGGCCCGGTCGGCCTGGAATTTATAGCGGTTAAAGGAGCAGTAGGGACACAGCTCTTCACAGAAAGGGATGTGAACATAAAGCAGATACTCCCTCTCCGGGTTTCCGTGCGGCAGTTTTGACAGCGTAAACTCATCAAAAGTCAGATAATTTTTATTTAAATGACGCAGAACCTTCGTCATCGAGGTTTCGATAATCATAGAATCAAATCCTTAAAACTTAGCTGACAGAGGGGCCGCGTCAGCAAGTAAATTTACAGGGTAAATTGACACCCTTTTATACAGTTTATCCAATTTATACAGTTTATCCAATCAGGAAGATCAGGATATAGCAAGTCGTCAGCGACATGTCCACAAAAAATCACCCTCAAAGAGACCGGCCGACC
This sequence comes from Thermodesulfobacteriota bacterium, assembly GCA_024763535.1. Taxonomy (GTDB): domain Bacteria; phylum Desulfobacterota; class Anaeroferrophillalia; order Anaeroferrophillales; family Tharpellaceae; genus Tharpella. The sequence goes on along the minus strand of JANTFH010000064.1, from coordinate 4,913 downwards.
TCATGAAAACCGGCATGACAACAGCTTCCGGGGCCGACAATGGTAGAGTGAAACAAAAGCCGGGCAGTTAAGAGCATACCTTAATTTAAAGGTTCTTAACTGCCCGGCCGTCATATTATACCTAGACGAAAGCGTCTAAAATTTGAGACACTCTGAAAAATGCCTAGAAATAGAGAACTTTATCGGCTCCGTCAATCGCGCCCCAGGCATCCGGCAGCTTGACCGGAACGATAAAATCTTCAATATTGGAGGTATCATCCACCGCAGCGGCAAAACCGTTCAAGACATGGAAAGTGCCGCAGGAAGCGATTGTTACCCCCAGCTGATCTTTCTGAAAGCGGGCCATCTGCTCCAGGTTATCGGGAAGATCAGAGGCTGCCAGCCCCTCCAGCTGACCGGCAATCAACTCTTTGGTCTCCTGATTGATCACAAGTTTTGCCAACTCACCTTTTTTTGCCATACTGACCGCATTCGGGCCGTAAAAAATAGTGACGTTGGGAATATTGCTCAATTTTTTGGCCATAAAAGCCACTACATAGCTGGCATACTGATTGGCAGGTTCAGTCGTCGCGACAACCAATAACAGATTTTTAGTCTCAGTCATATTTTCCTCCACTACGTTTAGGTTGAACATCCCGATAAATCCACCTTGGAAAAGTGGCTTTATCATATATACCCAAGTCTCAATCAAGTCCAGAAATTTTTTTCGCAACCTCCCGCAAGAAGGTACTGGAATCCCTGAAAGTCATTGAAGAAACGACAAATTCATTTGACATAATGTGAAAAATTGTTTATGAAGAATAGTAGAAGAGACCAGCTTATATTTAATCACCGATTACACCTAAATAACAGCATCGGGCAGAGGTAATCTTTCGTAAAAGAGGATTCATCCAAGGAGTAGTTTATGCCGGTTATTACGATTTCCAAAGAGTTTGCTTCAGGTGGTATCAACATCGCCAGACAACTGGCCGAAAAACTCGGCTACGACTACCTGGATAAGGAGATTGTCAAACAGGTCGCTGAGCACACCAAGGTATCGCATCAGGAGGTCAGGGATTTCGAGGTCGAAGCTCATATCAATTTACGGGCCCGGCTCTCACGCATAATCGACCTTGACATATTCAAAAAAAATCTCAAAAGTGATGACTCTGAAGAGGTTGAAACCACCTACGATGAACGTGACAAGATTCCCTACTCTTTTGACACTCAGGGATGGATCGACAGTGATATCTACCGGAACATGATCCGCAAGATCGTATCCGAGCTCGGTCAGCAGGATAATGTCCTGATTGTCGGGCGGGGTGGGCAGTGCATCCTTCAGGATGAACCCAACGTGGTTAATATCAGAATTATCTCGGCCCTGGCCGACCGGGTGGCCCGGATTAAAACGGAAAACCCAGAACTCAGCGAAAGCCAGGCCCAAAAACAGATTGAAGAGATGGATAAAAAGAGTCGGGAGTACATTAAATTCTATTTTAATATGGATTGGAGTGACCCCAAACTCTATGATGTTGTAATCAACACCAGCCGCATCAGCGATGACAAAGTCGTTAACTGGCTGGCGGGAATTTTTGCTTAGACAAAGAACACCTGTACTTCATCATAAATAACAAACCGATAAAAGACAAAACAGCCCGTTAAGCTCGCCCTTAATGCAGCTTAACCCCCGCTTGGATCTTCAATATCAGCGAAGACTGGGACGGTCGGACTTAATTTTGTTAGTTAAGCATTTTTGCGCTATCAAGTTGGCCTGCCTCTTTAGTTTGAGGTGGGCTTTTTTATTTTTAAAATGCAGCATTCACCACCCCTTGCATAAGGAAAATATTTTCATGGCTAAAATCGTAAATACAACCACTCTCGCCGCAATGAAAAGAGCGGGTGAAAAGATCACCATGGTTACCGGTTACGACTACCCCTTTGCCCGGCTTCTGGATCAGAGCGGCATCGACACGATTCTGGTGGGCGATTCGGTCGGGGTTGTGGTGGCCGGCTACAAAGATACCCTGCCGGTAACCGTTGATGAAATGATCTACCACGGCCGGGCCGTAGTCCGCGGCACTGAACGGGCCCTGGTGATTATCGATCTGCCCTTTATGAGCTATCAGATAAGTATTGAAGATGCCAAATTACAGGCCGGACGCATTATGAAAGAGACCGGAGCCGGAGCCGTCAAACTTGAAGGCGGGGTCACCATGCAGGAGACCATCAGGGCCCTGGTTGACATCGGCATTCCGGTCTGCGGCCACATCGGTCTGACCCCGCAGGCGGTCAATCAGCTCGGCGGTTTCAAAGTGCAGCGTGAGAAAGATAGGCTGCTGAAGGATGCCGCAGCGGTCGCCGCAGCCGGAGCTTTCGCTCTGGTAATTGAGTGTGTTCCGAGTGAGATCGCCTCCGAGATCAGCCGGTCGGTTGAAATCCCGACTATCGGCATCGGCGCCGGCAGCGGCTGCGACGGTCAGGTTCTGGTCTTACACGACATGCTCTCGCTCTTTGACCGGTTCCGCCCCTCTTTCGTCAAGCAGTATGCCCATCTTGGTGAAGAGACAAAAAAGGCTATGGCGGAATTCAGCCGCGAGGTCAAATCCGGAATTTTTCCCGGCCCCGAACACTCATTCAAATAGGGATCAAGTTATCATGCAACAGATAAGCAGCAACCTTAAGATGCAGGATTCAGCCCGGGAGAGCCGCCGCCGCGGTCAAAGTATAGCCCTGGTTCCGACCATGGGTTTTCTCCACGAGGGTCATCTTGAACTGATGCGCAAGGCCCGGGAAAAAGCGGATCTGGTCGTGGTCTCGATCTTTGTCAATCCGATTCAGTTCGGCCCCAACGAGGACCTTGACCGCTATCCGCGCGATCTTGAAGGCGATCTTGCAAAATGCCGCTCAGTCGGGGTTGATATCGTCTTTACACCAACCCCGGAAGAGGTGTATCCCGAGGGCTTTCAGACCGTAGTTACAGTTACTGAAATTACCAAATTTCTCTGCGGCGCCAGCCGTCCGAACCATTTTCAGGGAGTCACCACCGTCGTCAGTAAACTTTTCAACCTGACGCTGCCGGATTACGCTCTCTTCGGCGAAAAGGATTTTCAGCAGCTGGCGGTTATCCGCCGCATGGTAGCTGACCTGCACTTTCCCATCGAGATTATCGGAGTTCCGATAGTCCGTGAAACTGACGGCCTGGCCATGAGTTCCCGCAACGCCTACCTGCCGCCCAAGGAACGGGCTGAAGCTCCGGAGATCTATAAGGCCCTGAAAAATGCCGGCACGCTCTTTCGGAAGGGCCTGGATGACGCGACTGAACTCTGCCGGACAGTCTCCGAGCAGATAAATAATAGTATTGAAAGTGATTGCGAAATAGAGTATATCGAAATCCACGACACAAATAACCTTACTCAAATTAAGAATAAGATTTCAACTCCGGCAACCATTTTGATCGCGGTACATCTCGGGAAGACCCGTTTAATCGACAACCTTCAACTCTAAAAGATAAGTTTCAGGATATAAGGATAAGATTCATGCAGCTCACAATGTTTAAAGGAAAGCTCCACCGGGCCACGGTTACCGACGCCAATCTCTCCTACGAGGGCAGCATCACCATCGATAAAACCCTGCTGGAAGCTTCCGGCATCCTCCCTTATGAACAGGTACAGATTTACAACCTGACCAACGGTGCCCGATTTACCACCTATGTCATCGAAGGAGAGTACGACGATGGCGAAATCTGTATCAACGGCGCCGCCGCCCGCCTGGCCCGCAAGGGTGATATGGTTATCATTGCGGCCTACGCTACCATGAGTGAAGAGGAAGCCCGAAATTTCACCCCGAAGAATATTCTCGTCGACAGTCAAAACCGGATTGTCAACCAGTCGGTTAAGTAACAACCTACCGGTTCTAAAGCTTAATTATAAAGCCCGGCCCCTTTAGCAAGAGAAGAAGGTGTCGGGCTTTTAGCTGTTTTTGAAGTGGTAGGTTCGACCGATTTCATTTTTTAGTCCATTACACTGGAAATCTTAAGCCCCTACGTGTTCTAAAAAACTTCGTAAGATTCTGGTTTTATATTTTTTCCGGTGTATAATCAGGTAGAATTTGCGGCTCAGGTCGAAAAAAGGGGTATCAATCAACTTGATTACCCCCAGCTTAAGCAGGTCCTGCAGAGCACAGTGGGAGAGGCAGCTGATGCCGCTGCCGCGCGAGACGGCGTTTTTAACCGCTTCGGTATTCCCCAATTCCAGAGCAATATTTATGGTCATTGATAACCGGCTGATCTGATTTTCAAAAATTTCTCTGGTACCCGAGCCTTTCTCCCTTAAAACCCAGTTGCAGGACTCGAGTTCCGCAATCCCTACCGACCCGGCAGCAGCCAGGGTATGCTGCGGAGCCGAGAACACCGCCAGTTCATCATCCCGCCAAGAGACGACCTCTAGCTCCGGTTCACAGCAGCTGCCCTCGATAAATCCGATATCAACTGCAAAACCGGCTACCTTCTCTATAATCTCTTCCGTGTTGCCGACCTCAAGCTGAACCTTTGTTTCAGGGTTGTGACTAATAAAAGAGGCCGCATATTCAGGCAACACGTAATTTCCGATAGTTGAACTGGCACCGATAATCAGATTGCCGGAAAGATGACTTCTATCAGCAAAATAGTCTGCCAGCTCCCCGGCCCGGCCGCTGACCTCCGCGGCCATGGTTACCGCGGCCCGGCCACTTTCATTCAAAATCAGTTTTTTCCCGACCCGGTCAAATAATTTTTCTCCCAACTGGGCTTCAAACTCTTTTAAAGACATGCTGGCGGCGGCCTGACTGATAAAAAGCTCTAACGCCGCCCGGCTGACACTGCCCGAATTCGCCGTCGCGAGAAAAATTTCGATCTGTCTGAGTGTGATATTCATATAATTTTTATTTATATATATTAG
>JANTFH010000063.1 GCA_024763535.1 Thermodesulfobacteriota bacterium | reverse complement strand
CCAGGGGGGAAACAAGTATCCCGGTTGCGATGATTGACTTTATGGTTCCCGTCGATACGGATGTGATTGAGTACCTTCATCCACCGGCGGATGAAATCGCGGAACAGATTGCCCGGTATGTTGCCAGGATCATCGATAATGGTTCCACACTCCAAATCGGCTTAGGTCAGATCCCGAATGAAATGTTGAAATATCTCTCTGATCGGCGGGATTTAGGAATTCATTCTGATGTTATTACTGAACCGATAATTGATCTGGTCGAAAAAGGTGTTATTACCGGCAATGCCAAATCGATCCATCAAGGGAAAATCGTCTGCAGTTATTGTATGGGCAGCCGGCGCTTTTATGATTTTATCGACAATAATCCATTATTTCATTTTTTTTCCATAGACTATGTCTGTAACCCGGCGATAATTGCAAACAATACGAAATTTACCTCAGTGACCCAGGCCTTCGCCGTTGATCTTACCGGACAGGTCTGTACCGATCAGTTTAATGGTGAATTTTACGGCGGTGTATCGGCCCAAGCCGATTTTCAGCGCGGAGCTGCAAAGTCATCCGGAGGAAAGGCGATAATCTGTTTATCATCAACCTGTAATGGTGGGGAAACATCCCGTATTCGTCCATTGCTGCAACGGGGTGAGGGGGTAACCATACCCCGTACCGAGGTGCATTATATTATTACGGAGTACGGCAGTGCCTACCTGTTCGGCAAAACGATCAGGGAGAGGGCTCTCTCCCTGATCGAAATCGCCCACCCTGATTTTCGTGAGGAACTGCTCGATGAAGCCAAACAACTGGGCTACGTCCGTCAGGATCAGGTTTTAAGAAGCAGGGTGGCCTATCCTGCCGGTGAAGACCGTGAGGTTGTCTTGAAAAACCATGAGAAAGTTTTGATCCGCCCGGCCCGGGCAAGTGATGTCCAGAAATTGCAGGAAATCTTTTACGACCTTTCCGTCAAAGATGTTTACACAAGATTTTTTTCACATCTGAAAGCACTTGCCATATCAAAGGCTGAAAGTCTCTGTAATGTCGATTATGAGAATGATATGGCTTTTGTCGCGGTCGCGGGAGGCCGTGAGAGAAATCGTATCGTGGGAAGTTCGTGTTATTTTGCGAATCCGGCCACCAACCTTGTCGAAATCGCCTACATGATTTTACCGGAGTATCAGGGCGCCGGGCTGGGGAAAGCATTACAGAAAAGGATGATGGAGTATGCCAAGGCAAAAGGGTTTCGCGGTTTTACCGCAAGCATTCTTACTGAAAATAAGAAGATGCTTAAACTTGCTCAGAGTAGTTGTGGTTTTTCCGACATATCCATGATGATGTCATTGTATGAATATGAAGTAACAATGCTCTTTTAGATGATTAGAAGTAATAAGTGATATCCTTGAGAAATGAGCTTTTAGCAAATGGATATTACAGCTCAATCTTATAGCGGGCTATCTTATTGATCAGTCCCTGGCGGGTCAGGCCAAGTTGGCGGGCTGCCTGGGAACGGTTGCCGCCGGTTTGCTTGAGGGCGTCAATCACCATTTGTCGTTCCAGGCGGGAGACGGCAGCCGGCAGACTGGTTGACAACTCGAATGTCAGGTCAGGTTGGTAAGATGGTCCCCTGATTCGTTTTGAAAGAAATGCCGTTGTTATGTCTTCACCCTCACCGGCCAGGGTAAGAGCTCTTTCAATTTCGTGCTCGAGTTCGCGAATATTACCCGGCCAGTCATACTGTATCAAAAGATTTATTGCTCCCGGTGTCAAACGTACCTCATCTCGCTTGAATTCAGCAGCATATTTTTTCAGGAAATGGTCTGCCAGAAGTGTGATGTCCTCTTTTCTCTCTCTTAAAGGGGGAAGTTCTATGGGGAATACCTGGATGCGGTAAAACAGATCTTTCCGGAAGCACCCTTTTTTTACTTCTTCATACAGGTCTCGATTGGTAGCCGTAATCAGCCGAAAATCAACCTTCCGGGAGGAACTTCCACCTACCGGTCTTACCTGCCCCTCCTGAAGCACCCTGAGCAGTTTGGTCTGCATTGCAGCGGACATATCGGCAATTTCATCCAGAAATACGGTACCGCCTTCGGTCAATTCAAATAATCCCTTTTTGTCGTTGTCAGCCCCGGTAAAAGCGCCTTTGACATGGCCGAAAAGCTCACTTTCAAGGAGGTTTTCGGAGAGTGCGGCGCAGTTCTCGGCCATAAACGGCTTGTTTTTTAATGGCCCATTATAGTGAATGGCCCGGGCAATCAGTTCTTTACCGGTGCCCGTTTCTCCCTGAATGAGAACCGTGGTAGTGCTGGTGACAACTTTGTCTAGTAGAGTGAAAACCCGCTGCAGAGCGCCGCTGTCACCGATGATGCCCTGTTTATTGTAACGATCTTTAAGTTCTATCTTCAGGCGAATATTTTCTTTCTCCAGGCCTTTGGCATGACGCTGCAACTCACCATAGAGCTGGGCATTTTCAATGGCGACGGCAATCGTACTTGACAGGATTTTCAGTAATTGCAGATCCTTTTCCGTAAATTTTGCAGCTTCTTTGTTCAGAGCGTAGAGAATGCCCACCAGTCCTTTGCGTGTTTCCATCGGAACGCAAATCATTGAATGAACGGCAATGTTTTGCTGTAGATCAAGCGTGTTGGTGAATCTTTTATCTCGGGAAACGTCTTCAATGAGTAACGATTCTTTTGTCTTTAAGACCCATCCCGCCACTCCGTAGTTATCAGGAAAATACATGTTGTCATTATTGATCCACCCGGCATCTCTTTGTTCTTCCACGGTTCTGATGAAATAAAATTCTTTTTTCCGGCGATCATGAAGGGCAATAGAGGTGCCTTCGACATGAAAAACATCCTTAATTTTTAACAACACATTGCGCAGCATAACATCCATATCATGGATGCTATGGATGGATGTGGCAACGTTACAAAGGAGATCAAAATCTTCTTCGCATAACGACACTTCATTGATGTACCCCGTCACTTGTTCATTCCTTCCCATGGTGCTTTTTGATCATTCTAAACTGTTGATCCGCACAATTAACCTCTGTAACCCAAGTATATATCCTGATATGCAGACTGTCAATGTGGTTTACATTCAAGATTGTATTAATAACAATTACATAATCAATTTTTTTATTGGTTTTAAAATATTGCAAATTAATTCAATATGTTATTTCCGCGATTAAGTTTTTAGTCATACCGGTTTATTTTTCGGGGTATGGCATCGAATATGCTGTCATAGTTTTATATACAATTTTATCATAAATTTTATTTCCAACAAGAAAGGGAGGGAACCAGTAATGAACAGACAACAATTTATGCATCGCTTGGAAGAAGTTTCAAGCCGGCACAGAGATCGTCTTCCCAGCCAGACAGTTCTGGAAAATAATTTTATTGATTTTCCTGCTGAGGAAAAAGAGAGGGATCAGGACTTAAATAACCTCTTGCGAGATCTGCGCAGTACATCTTTGCCTTTTGTGTAGTGGCTTGCTAGAGAGGAAAATAGTTTTCAGTATAAGGCAAATGGTCAGATAAGGTATCTCAGGAAGAACTGGAGATATGGTTGAAAATGGTTGAGTATGAATAAATTTAGCTGTGAAGAAGAATCCAGAGCCGTTGGAGTAGATAAGCTTTTCAGTAGTTGCTTTTGCTGAAGGCTGTCGTGCTTTGGCAGTCGGCAAGTCCTGCTTGAAACATAGAATTCACTTAAAGACAACTTAGAACTTGCAAACTACTCCGGCAAATGCCCCCTTGATGTCAATATCAAGATCAAATGAAATACTGCTGAAGTCATCTTCATCAATCTCAATACTCTCATAACGATAACCGACTTCAATCCCTAATTTCATAGGTTTTATGTCGAACAGGTAATCAATTTTGATGCTGCTATCAAGAGCCCTGGAGCTTTCATACTCTATATATTTAACGTTACCCTCAATTCCCAGATTAGTGTTTGGAATGTCAAATCGAACCTTACTGTAGACAAGAAGAGGGCGGGGTCGATGCCGCCTTCTCGCTGGAATCGGAAGAGCTGCGTCTACTGGTCAGTGAAACAAAACAGGCCTGGCGGGCTTTAGGCCGGGTTGCTTATGGGCCGACCGAAAAAGAACTAAAATCCCTGATGTTTCGTCGTTCCCTCTATATTGTTCAGGATATGGAAAAAGGCGATAGCTTAAACCCTCATAATCTTCGGGCCATCCGGCCGGGAATGGGCCTGCCGCCCAAGTTTTATCAACCGCTGCTGGGGAAAAAATAAATCAGCCGGTAAAAAGAGGCACACCGCTCTCCTGGGTGCTGTTGGACTGAATGATTTAAGGCCGAAATTTAGTTCTTTTGTGGGTCTGTATCTCCTTGTCGAAAGTTTTCTCGTTTTTTCCAAAAATAAGATCATAAAAATTAGTTGGATGCTATTATAAATCTTGACTTCTGGCGACTTTCGCTTAATAATATCTTTTAATTTTAAAGAGGGGTTGTCGTTACGGCAGCCGAATAATTGTAAACTGAATCTTATTGAAGGAAAATTGATCGATGAATGAGTGTCCCTGCAGTTCCGGAAAAAGTTATCAGGAGTGTTGTGAGCCGCTTCTTTCAGGCAGTCGTAAAGCGGAAACTGCCGAGGAGCTGCTTCGGGCCCGCTACAGTGCCCATGTTAAACTGGAGATGGATTTTGTTAAAGATACAACTCATCCCGACCAGATTTCCCGCTATGAACCGGCGACCGCGAAAAGCTGGGCTGAGAAGTCGGAATGGGATCGGCTTGAGGTTATCGAAGTCAGTGGCGGCGGAGTTGACGATGAGAGTGCCGATATCGAATTTGTGGCTCATTTCCGGCAGAAAGATAAGCTGAAGACTCATCATGAACTGGCGCATTTCAAGCGTCATGAGTGTGAGTGGTTTTTCTATGACGGGCAGGGGGTGGTGCCGAAGCAGGTGGTTCGCAGCCAGCCGAAAGTCGGCCGCAATGACCCCTGTCCCTGCGGCAGCGGCAAAAAGTATAAAAAATGCTGCGGCTGAAAAAGTTAAGTTGAGTTTGAAATAGAAAAGGGAGGCTTGTTGAAAGCCTCCCTTTTTTGTGTACGATTTTCTCTCGGGCCGCAGCCTAAGAGCAGCAGGAGCTGGTGCTGCCGCAGCCGGAACAGCCGCCGCCGTCAGCCTGGCTCAAGTCGATGTTGGCATCAATGCTGAAGCCGACATTCTTGAAGTCAACTTTAATCGGTTTTACTTTTTCCATAAAATCGCGATCTACAAGAAAAGTAAAATCGCCGATGTTATAGCTTTCGTCGTTGGGGCGTTCCTGATCCATGACCATGGAAAGGGAGGGGCCGCCTCAGCCGCCTTCGTTAAGGAAAATTCGGATCGGTTCGGGGTCACGATTGGTAAAATAGCCGGCGATCTGTTCAGTCGCGGCCGGGGTTACTTCAAGCATCTTGGCTCTCCTTTAAAACTGTCAAGTTGTTTTTGGTTGAAATAGATGGTACAGTTCATCGGGATGAACTATCACTATCCGGTTTTTGATTGATTAGATTAATAATAGTCATTAAGTAAGCTTTTGTCAAGATAAGTCAATAAACACTTTTTTCTTTTGCGGGAGAGCGAATAAATGAGAATTATGGTTACCGGGGGCGCCGGTTATATCGGCAGTCACACTGTGGTCGAGCTGCTGAAAGCGGGTTATGAGGTTACGATCGTTGATAATCTAAGTAACAGCTCACAAAAAGTTCTGCCGCGGATTGCGACAATCTGTCAAAAAGAGGTTGAGTTTTATGAAACTGATCTCTGCAACCGGCAGGCTCTGGATGAGCTGTTTGTTAAGGGGAATTTTTCCGCTGTAATTCATTTTGCCGGCCTCAAGGCGGTCGGTGAATCGGTGGAAAAACCTCTGGCTTATTATGAGAATAATGTCGCCGGTTCACTCAATCTTTTTCAGACGATGGCCGCCCACGGCGTGAAGAATCTGGTTTTCAGCTCCTCGGCCACGGTATACGGTGATCCCGAGACGGTACCGATCGATGAGGCCGCCGCAGTGGGGCCGACCAACCCCTATGGCCGGACCAAGCTGATGATTGAGGATATCTTAAGAGATCTGCAGACAGCAGACGCGGAGTGGAATATCATCCTGCTGCGCTATTTTAATCCGATCGGGGCGCATGAAAGTGGCCTCATCGGTGAAGATCCCCGGGGAATTCCGAATAACCTGCTGCCTTTCGTGGCTCAGGTTGCGGTCGGTCGGCGGCCGGAACTTGCGGTTTTCGGTGACGATTATCCGACTCCGGACGGTACCGGGGTGCGCGACTATATTCATGTGGTCGATCTTGCCGCCGGGCATCTCAAGGCCCTGATGACGATTGCAAAAAAACCGGGTCTGCTCTGCTGCAACTTGGGAACCGGTACCGGCTACAGCGTCCTCGAAGTGGTCGCCGCCTTCAGCCGGGCCTGCGGCCGCGAGATTCCCTATAAAATTGTGCCCCGGCGGCCGGGGGATATTGCGACCTGTTACGCAGATCCGTCCCTGGCTTTAAAAATACTGGGCTGGAGAGCGGAACGTGATCTGCACACGATGTGTGTTGATGCCTGGAAATGGCAGTCTGAAAATCCTGATGGATATGGAGAGTAATTTCCCCGGTGACTGATTCAGGTAAAGTCTATTTTGATTTCTGTTTTGAGTATGATGCGTCACAAATTGCCGCATCGCTTAGTTCCGGACTCACGGCTTTAGGTCTGGATAAGAGTATAAAAACCGGTGACCGGGTCCTTTTGAAGCCGAACCTGATTGTGGGTAAAGATCCACGGCTGGCGGTTACGACCCATCCCGAAATAGTACGCGCGGTGGCGATGGTTTTAAGTGATTGCGGAGCCCATCTGTCACTCGGTGACAGTCCCGGCTTCGGTTCGCTGGAGGGGGTTCTGGAGAAATGCGGTCTGCAGCCGGTTATGCGTGAGCTGGCGATAATGGCGGTTTCTTTCAGTGAAGAGAAGGTTGTGACCGACAGCGAAAATCTGGTCGCGAAGAAACTGCCGCTGGCCGCGGCGGCCCTGGAATTTGACAAGGTCGTCAATCTGCCGAAACTGAAAACTCATTCGATGATGGGTTCAACCCTGGCAGTAAAAAATCTTTTCGGCTGTGTTCCGGGCCTGAAAAAGGCGGCCTGGCATTTGCGGGCCGGGCATGATCGTCATTTTTTTGCCAGGGTTATGCTGGATATTTACAAACATGTGCGGCCTGTCTGGAATCTTCTCGATGGCATAACCGGAATGGAGGGGGAGGGGCCGACCGGCGGCAGTCCGCGAAACTTTAATCTTCTGGCCCTTTCCGCTGATGCTCCGGCCCTCGATTTTCTGGTTGAAGAGTGGCTCGGCTTTCCTGAAGCGACCCCTCTGAGTCTGGAAGCCCGGAAACTGGGCCTGTTGCCGGAAAGCGGTGGTTTTGCCATAGGGCCGGCTGCCGCCGAGCCGTTGACACCGCCGATTAAACCGGCCCGGGGGGCGGCTGCGGCTACCTTTCCGGGCCAGCGGCTCTGGCGCCGCCTGTTTGTTAAAAGACCGAAGATCGCCCGCACCCGCTGTCATCTCTGCCGGGTCTGCGTCCAGCACTGTCCGGCTCAGGTTATGAAATTGGTTGACGCTGAAATAGTGATTGATTATAAACGCTGCATCCGTTGTTACTGCTGTCAGGAACTCTGTCCCTACGGGGCGATTCGAGTGGGTTTCGGGATCGGCGGTTAAACTTTAATCCTTAAAAATAATTTGGTTTAATCTATAATGAATCTTGAAAATTTAAGTTGCATCGATCTTGACGAACCCCGCCTTGAGGGTTTTACTAAATTTATCAGTGCCTGGCTTTATCAGGGCGATGAGTTTACCTTTCTGGTCGATCCCGGGCCTCTGGCCTCAATTTCTCATCTGCTTAAAGAACTTCAGGCAAAAAAGGTCACCAGACTTGATTATATTCTGCTGACGCATATCCATATCGATCATGCCGGCGGCACCGGCGAGCTTTTGAAAAGTTATCCTGAAGCTCAGGTTATCTGTCATCCCCAGGGTATCAAACACATGGTTGAACCGGCTAAACTCTGGCAGGGATCACTGAAGGTTCTGGGTTACATGGCCGAGGTTTACGGTGAGATCATTCCGGTTCCGGCCGCCAATATCAGTTTTTCAGAAAAGGTCGGCGATACCGGAATATCCGTATTCAAAACTCCGGGACATGCCCAGCACCACCTCTGTTTTCTCTTTGATGATCTTTTGTTCGGCGGCGAAGTGGTCGGCGTCAGAAGCCCGGTTAAAAGCGGTATCTATATGCGCCCGGCGACTCCTCCCCGGTTTATTCTCGATGTCGCCCTAAATTCGGTTGAAGATATGATCAAACTCAAACCGGCCCGGATGGTGATCGCCCATTATGGTCTGGTGGAGCCGGCTCTCGATTATCTCGAAATCGGCCGGGATCAGCTCAAACTCTGGGTTAGAGGGGTTGAAGAGGTCGCTATGGCCGGGGATGAGGAGTCGGAAGAGAGACTTTTCCAGTGGCTCTTAGAACATGATCAAAACTATCGCCGGATCAAGGATCTCGATTCTGAAACCTATGCCCGGGAACGCTATTTTCTCGGCAACACCATGCGCGGCATGATCGATTATATTAAGAATCGACAGGAGTAAGTAGCAATAAAAGTTGGATAACTTCAATTCGCCGAGCCTGCCGGAATTACCCGCCGGTAAGTTCTGTTATTGGATGTGAGATCATGGATATCTTCCATATAGATCGAACTTATCGTAACATTCGCCGCTATCGCCAGATTGTTGCGGTTTTTATCAAATACGGTTTCGGCGGCCTTTTAGAACAGCTTAATCTCGATTACTACCTGGCTCTGGGCAAGAGCCTGATCACCTTTCAGCGTATAAAACGGGAAGAGTTAATCCGCTATTCCAAGGCCGAACGGATGCGTCTGGCTCTAGAGGAACTCGGTCCCACTTTCATTAAACTGGGCCAGCTGCTATCCACCCGGCCCGACCTGATTCCCGGCGATATCCTCACTGAACTGCGTAAATTACAAGACAAAGTACCCGGTTTTTCCTACGCCGCGGCCAAAGAGCAGATCGAAAGTTCACTTGAGATATCGATGAGTGACGCTTTTGCCGAATTCTCCCGGGAGCCGGTGGCCGCGGCCTCAATTTCTCAGGTCCACCGCGCCCGTCTGCACGACGGTCGTGAGGTTGCGGTCAAGGTGCAGCGCCCCGATATCGAAGAGGAGATCTCGACCGATATCGATATTATGTTCACCCTGGCTGAACTCGCGACTAAACATATCAGCGAAATGGAGCCCTACCAGCCCCTCCTGCTGGTACGGGAGTTCGCCAAAAATATCCGGCTTGAGCTCGATTTTTATGTTGAAGGGCGTAATATCGACCGTTTTGCCCATAACTTCGCTTTAGATAAAACGGTTCATATTCCTGAAGTCCACTGGAACCGGAGCAGCCGCCGGGTTCTCACTATGGAGTGGATCGACGGCATCAAGATCGATGAGCTTCAGAGCCGGCCCGGAGCCGAATTCGACCCAGAGGTTCTGGCCTCCCGGGGAGCCGATTTGATCCTGCGCCAGATTCTCGAATTCGGCCTCTTTCATGGCGATCCCCATCCCGGAAATCTCTTTGTCCTGCATAACAATATCATTGCGCCGATCGATTTCGGCCTGGTCGGCCGCCTTGACGATGAGATGGCGGCGGCTCTTCTCGAACTGGTGCTGGCGGTTTTGAAAAAGGATGTTCAGGCGCTGACGCGGGTGCTTTTCAAGATCGGGGTGATCGATGATGAGACGGTCGATATGCGGGAGCTGCACAGTGATCTGTTTGACCTTATGGATCGCTATGCCGGGGTTTCGTTAAAGGATATTCACTTAAAAAGCTTAAGCCGGGATTTTATCCGGGTCATAAACTATCATCACATCCGTTTCCTGCCGGATTTCATGCTGCTGATCCGAGTTCTGATCACGGTGGAAGCGACCGCCCGCAAACTTGATCCGGGCTTCGATTTTTTCAGTCACTCAGCTCCATTAGTGGAGAAACTGGCCCGGAAACGTTTTTCCAGCGAATATCTGCAGAAACAGGTCAAGGCCCAGTTGCAAGAGATCGCTTCCCTGGTTGAGATTATTCCCGGAACTACCCGGGATATCCTGAAAAAACTGAGCCGGGGACACTTGAAGTTTGAGTTTGAGCATTTAGGACTTGAACGCTTCAGCCGCAACCTTGACCGGATTGCCAACCGCATCTCTTTTACGATGGTGATCTCTGCTATTATCATCGCCTCATCCATGATCATGTCGGCTGATAACGGCTTTAAGGTCTTCGGCTATCCTCTCTTAGGGATCATCGGCTACGTTGTCGCCGGCGGCCTAGGCACCTGGCTCGCCGTCGCCATTCTGCGCTCGGGCAAGATGTAGCCCAGGGTGCTCTGAATTGAGAGTGCAGTGCAGGTTTTGATTTATTTCCCACAACCTATGTGTTAGCATTGTCACAAGATCTAAATTTCAATAAAATAATAGGCATGAAAATAAATCCATCTTTGGTTGGCCCCTGTGGTCTCTACTGCGGCGTTTGCGCTATTTATATAGCAGACCGCGACAATAATCTTAAATTAAAAGAAAAATTAGTGAATCTCTATAAGGGGGGAACTCCTGGCAAAGGAACGCTTCCCGGTAGTGAAAATTTGACAACAGCAGATATTAAGTGCAGTGGTTGTTTGTCTGATAATGTATTCATGTACTGTAAACAATGCTATATAAAGGATTGCACAAAAGAAAAGGGATACACTGGGTGCCATCAATGTAACGAGTTTCCTTGCCATTATATTACTGAAGATTTCCCCATGGCGGTAGGTAAAAAAGTTATTTTACGGGCTATCCCGCATTGGAAAGAATTCGGAACTGAAAAATTTATTGAGGATGAAGAGGCTCGCTATAGTTGTCCGGAATGTGGCAATAAAGTTTTCCGTGGCGTTATAAAATGCAACAAATGTAGAACTAAACTGAATTTAGACTGAATCTTATTATAACGAAAAAGTGTATACAAGGTTGCATAACCATGCAAATTCACCCGACCGCGAACCGCAAGCAATAACAAGCAATAAGCAATAAAAGCAATAAGGGGACGGATTTATTTAAATTGAAGGTTTGAGGGTGACGAGCATCATTCCTGTTTCCTTTTGTGTTAGTTCGAGATGGTTGGGCGTTTGCTTCACCCACTTCGAGGGGGACAGACTTCCGTTCGGGTTGGGACCTGGCAGAGCCAAATAAATTTCTTCATAAAGACATTCCTGTCGGAATAACTTGTGAAGCATTTAACGCCCTCTCTCAAGTCGATCCCCGCTCCGTCTCAGTTTGGGAAAAGGGTTGGAAACAGAACAAAAGCGTAAATAGCCACCCGTTTTTTTAAGCATCACGGCAATCCGCCTATCAAGAGCGGTCGTTATAAGAAAAAACAATCACGAAAAAAGGAGATAAATTATGACTATAGAAAGATATTTACGAATGATTGCGGGAGCGTTTATTCTTTTTAGTTTAGCTATGGCGAAGATACACTCTTCTTATTGGTTACTCTTCACAGCTTTTATTGGAATAAATCTTTTTCAATCTGGATTTACAAACTGGTGTCCCATGATGACTATCTTAGAAAAAATGGGTATCTCTTCGTGTGAAAAATAAGTAAAAACTTATAACCAAATCACTCGAGCAAAAAGCAAAAAAGGAAACCGACCGCGAATAGCGGTCCGGTAAGCGATGTTAGGCGTTATGCGTATGAGATTATAAAGGAAATTTTATTGTTGACTGGAAAAAGAAAGATATGGAGGAGGGGCCTCCAACGCAAATAAGATGCCTGCCTGAGCAAGTCAGGAAACAGATGATTGATTCCGGATTTAAGCGCGTTGAAATTGTAGATGAAATGCCAAAGCATTTTTTAGTTGTAGGGAAAAAAGGAGATCAATCCACATAAGAGACGGCAAACTGCACGGCGGTTTTTCCCGGGCTTTGGCTATACCCCTTTACTCTATTAATTAGGGTCTGCAAGATTACCTCGATTTCAGTTTTTCCTCGATATAAGCTTTAACCGCGTCGGTGTCGGCTTTGATAAGATAGAAGCGGCAGGGGAGGTTCTTTAGGGCCGCAATTGCAGGCTGGGACGCCGGCGATTGCCTCGTGCTAGGTAATGGTGAGGATATTCCGGGATCTATAACTCGTGCGATTTCAGCCGCGGGGGAACTGCAACATGATGGAGATATTTGTCAAAGATAAATTACTGTCTCTGAAATAACAAGTCACCATTCAGCCTTCACAACTGAATGGATGGTACCTCACTCACAAAGTACCCTGCCGGGCGTACAAAGAAAAAAGGCCACTCTGTTAGGGTGGCCTTGAGTGTGCTGTCTTATTATATACTTCAGTGGGATGACCTAGCTGCGGCGACGTCGGCGGAAGGCCACCAGGCCCATACCGGCGAGACCCAGCAGCATCAAGGCTGCAGTACTGGGCTCAGGGACAGCGGAGCGGTCATAGGTGTAGGTGATGGTAACGTCACCCCTCCCCTCCACATTGGAAGTTCCGAAGCTGGAGGTGCCGCCACTGGAGCTACCTCCGTAGTTCAGGCTTGCGACTATGGGAAGGAGAATATTGTCTGTGCCTGTGAAATCAGAATACCAGGAACTGGCTAGGAACTCGTTGTGGGGGCCATCGGAACCAGTAACGAACTGACTGCCGCTGTCACCTTGATTCTTACTGGTCCAAGTATGAGCGGCGTAGGCATTGGCTTGTGCGCCCAGTATCTTGCCACCTGGCGGTGTCGGGTAGTAAAGGCTGAAGTTGCCGTTCATCCAGGAATATATGTCAACATTGTCGCCGGATATAACGTCATAGAGAACGTCGCCCTTGATGTAGCCCGTGAGCTGAATATCAATGGATGTGAGGGCATAGATGGATGTGTCGGCGTTCCACTTGTCCAGAGACACTGTGTCGCTCCAGTCCATTGCACCCCAAGTGAGGTTGGCGGAGTCAGTCTGCGTCAGAGCGAATGCTGGGGTTACGCATAGAGCTGTCAAAACCAAGATGATGAAAAGCTTTCGCATAACAAATCCTCCCGATGTTTTTTTCATTTTCAACCCCTCTCTATCTAGTAAGTGCGGAATCTGTTTATGTTTTCATCAGCAATAAACATTCCATATATAAAAACATAGAGATAACAACATCTTATAGGGGTTAAAATAAGAAAGGTTGAGATCTGTAAAATTTTCCAACACGATTTAGACCTAAAAACAGTCAATTAGGGCTTCACTATCGGTTTTCTTTACAATCCTAGTTGTGATACTCTAAAATTGACCAGTTAAAGTGTTAGTGATTACGGAAAATTGACCACCCTCAGGGGGGGGTAATTGGCGGGTAATTGGGGTCCGGGTAATTGGGGTCGCGGGTAATTGGGGTCGGAGTGAAAACGCCGGGATAAACCGGCATAGAGTAAGGGATGAAAGAGCCCTACATGAAAGGAGAAACCGCTCCATCATGGCCCCGAGTCATGTGCGGGTGGCCGCGAGGTCACACGTGAAGTAGTTGACAGGGGAAACGTAGGCCAGTCATTGAGCTCCGAAATCACCAGTTTGGGGTGCCGACCGCGTACTCTGGTTGGGAAGGCAACACGGTAGATGATGTAAAAGACGGTTAGTCATTTACCGGCCCCGCGGAGTCTAAGACCCTGTGCATGCGTGGACGCTTTATGCTCGAGAACCGGGAGATCTCAGAGGTTTCTGGAAGTTTCTAGGCCAGAACGGTTGGGGAAGGTCTGTGGCC
This sequence comes from Thermodesulfobacteriota bacterium, assembly GCA_024763535.1. GTDB lineage: Bacteria > Desulfobacterota > Anaeroferrophillalia > Anaeroferrophillales > Tharpellaceae > Tharpella. Next base: position 241 of record JANTFH010000063.1, on the reverse strand, counting down.
ATACTCCTAGCGCGAACGCTTCTGAGAAGTCAGACATCGTCGTAGTACCTGAGAAGGAGCCGAACAAAACCGTTATTTTTACTCAAAGCGGGCAGCGGAGGTTCTGGAGGAAAGGACGGTGACCAAGGGGAAATTCTGTTAAGACTACCTGTGACCTGAACACAGAGCCGGGAGTAAGACATTGAGTGGGCTTGACAGGATACGCGAAGCTGCAAGAAGGAAGGAAACCTTGCGTTTCACC
>JANTFH010000062.1 GCA_024763535.1 Thermodesulfobacteriota bacterium | reverse complement strand
TCTACCTGATGCAGCAGTCACATCTTATTATTACGGATTCCGGGGGGATTCAGGAAGAGGCTCCGAGTCTTGGGAAGCCGGTTCTGGTTATGCGTGATACCACTGAACGTCCGGAAGCAGTGACTGCGGGAACCGTCAAACTGGTTGGTACAGATCCTGAAGTTATTCTGCGGGAGGTCGGAACTCTGCTTGAAGATGATGAGTGTTATCGGAGTATGGGCCGGATCCATAATCCCTACGGTGACGGCACCGCCTGCCAAAAAATTCTTGAGTTTATCCGGACCCGGCTGAATTGAATTTGGAAAGCTTAATAATTTCACAATATATATTAAGATTGAGGGCCGATATGCCCGATTTGGGTAGCGGGACTAATTCCCGTATTAGAGTTTTATAAAATGACGATAAAAATATTTTTTGCAAAGCTTAAGATTGCTTTTCTGGAGCCCGGAAGGGCCTGGGGATGGCTGCGGAGAAAACTTGCCATCATTAACCACAGACGGCAACTGGGTCGGGTTGATGATAAGGTCGCTACCGCCGAAATAATTGATGCCCATACCCCTGATCTGGTCTCGGTTATCCTGCCGGTTTATAATCAGGCCGATTTTCTGGACGGCTCAATTCAGAGTGTTTTGAGTCAGAGTTATCAAAATATCGAATTGATTATTGTTAATGATGGTTCGACTGACGGGGTGGAAGAGGTTCTGGATCGCTATGTCCATGATCCCCGGGTCAAAATCCTGACTCAGGAAAACCAGAAACTGCCCAAAGCTCTTTCCAACGGCTTTGCTGAGGCCCGGGGAGAATTCTATACCTGGACTTCAAGCGATAATTACTTTCGAGACGGGGCGTTGGCGGAGATGGTTGCCTTTTTGCAGAGAAACCGTGAGGTTCAGGTTACCTATTGTGATTATATCGTTATCGGTGATGACGGTAAACCGTTATTTGACTCGGATTTCAGACCTCATAACCAGGACTCCCGGAACAGCAGCCATATTCATCTGCCGGAGACGGCGGAGCAGTTGAATTTTGTCAAAGACAACTTTATCGGCGGTTGCTTTATGTATCGTTCCTGGGTCGGTAAGGTTATCGGAGAGTATGATCCGACGCTGGGGATTGAGGATTACGATTACTGGATGCGGATCAATCGTCTCTTTACTATCCGCCATATCGATAACCGGAAACTGCTTTATGAGTACCGCTGGCATGCCCGGAGCCTCAGTCAGCGGGCCGAGGAGTTTCAGATTTTTGATAAGGCTGAAAAACTGATGCTTTATGAAAAGGAGAGAGCCCGGTTTTACGAAAAAGAGTTTCATATGTTTTCCGGTGACAGGGCGGCGGCCTGCTTAAATGATGAATATGATAAGAAAATTTTGCTTTTCGATGGAATTGCAACTGTGGCGACTGCCGGCCCGGAAACTTTTATCGTCTCAATTGAAAATCGGGAGCTTGATTTCTTTGAGTTTACTCCCTCCCATTACGATAATTGTGAACTGATAATTACCAACAGGGGATATAATTTCGATCTGCTGAGTGCCCATTTTCCCGAAAAAACATTTTTTCTGGCGAATATTGTTGATAACCAGGATTTTATCCGCAAGGTTGCCAATAACCGCATCTTTTACCGGCAGACCAAGCCGGCTGCTTTGCGGCAGCGTAACCGGCCGCTTATCTATCATCCCGGCCGGGTTAACCTGATGGTTCTGGTTGACAGTTTTGATACCGGCGGCCTGGAACAGCTTATCTATGACCTGGTGGTTAATCTTGATAAAAAGAAGTTCAATCTGATTATCTGCTGCGAAAGCGGCGGTTATAATGCCGATCGCTGCATTAAGGAGCAGATTCCGGTTATCATCCTGCCGTCGGAACCGCAGGCGAAAGAGAAGGTTTTCAGGCAGACTCTACGCGATTATCGGATAGAGGTGATTAACCATCATCACGGAACCTTCGGGCTTGAAATTGCCAAAAAAGAGTTTGGCATCAGGATTGTTGCCTACATCCATAATACCTATTGCTGGTTCGGTGAACTGGAGAAGTTCAATTTTACTGAAAACAGCATCTATATTGACCTGTTTATCGCGGTTTCAAAAAATGTCGCGGCCTATACGAATCGGCATTTTAAGATACCGTTCCGCAAGATTAAAGTGGTGCCGAACGGTATTGATGTCAGTAAACATAAGGATAATCTACAACGGCAGTTAAAATTCTCCCGCTTTGACTTAGGCTTTACTGAAGATGATTTTATTATGCTCAATGTTGCCAGTTTCCATGAGATCAAGGCCCATAAACTGCTTTTTCAGGTAATGGCCGGCCTGAAAAAAGAGTATCCCCGAATCAAATTGTTATGCGTCGGAAATATTTTCAACCAAGAATATTACCGGGAGATTAAAAATCTGCTGTCAGAAATGGGTTTGCAGGAGACCGTTTTACTGCAGGATTTTTCCGAGGACATCTGGAACTATTACCGTATCGCCGACTGTTTTATCCTACCCTCTTTCTATGAGGGCTGGAGTCTGGCTATGACCGAAGCTATGTATTACAGCCTGCCGTTGATTCTCTCTGACGTCGGGGCCTCCCGGGATGTCATCGAAAACGAGGATATCGGCCTTATTGTGGACAATCCTTTTGGTTCAATTCTTGATCTGGAGCAGGAGAGACTTTATCAGCTGGTGGCTCAGGACAACTTTCAAAATGCTGATAATTTTACCGCTGCCATCCTGCGGATGTATCAGGAGCGACAACACTGGCAGATTGCCGGCAAATCGGGGCATGAAAAAGTGGTGACCGGCTACAATTTTGAAAATGTAATGTCAGCGCTGCAAAAAGTTCTGTGATTTTAGGGGAGGAGATAGTCCGCAAATATGACTTCATCAAACAATAATGAGCGGCCGCTAGTCAGTGTCGTAATTCCCGCCTATAATCATGAACGCTGGATTGGCGAGACTCTATCCAGTGTTCTTGAGCAGTCACTGACTGATCTGGAAGTTATTGTTATTGATGACGGTTCAACCGATAAAACTGCGGCCCTGGTTGCGGCCTGTGACGATTCCCGGCTGCGGTTTATAGTTCAGGAGAACCGGGGAACCTCGGCTGCGATCAATCGCGGTCTTGAACTCAGCCGGGGCAAATATATCGCTATTCTCAATTCAGATGACCTTTTTTGTCCCGACCGTCTGGCTCATTTTTCCGCTTATCTCGAATCTCACCCCGAATATATGATGGCGTTCTCCCGGATTCAGCTGATTGATCCGGAAGGTCGAATATTGACCGAAGAGGAGCCGGAGTGTCAATGGCTGCGGCAGGCTGAAATTGATTTTCAGGAGGGTGGTGATCTGCTGCTCAGCCTGCTGCGGGATAATTTTCTCTGTACCTCATCAAATTTCTTTTTCCGGCGTCGTTTGCTGAATGAAATAGGTCTTTTTCGGGACTTACGTTATGTTAATGATCTCGATTTTCTTCTGCGGGCCCTGGTTAGGTTTAAGGCATATTATTGTGAGCGGGAATTGCTGGCCTATCGCCAGCATGCGGGAAATACTCTGAAAGAGAGAGACCTTGAACTGGCGAAACAGGTTGATTTTACCCTTGAAGTATCCCTGATTCTGGCTGCCGCCCTGGAAGAGGGGTGGCTGGTGCGGCAGTGGGAGTTTCCGGTTCTGGTAAGCTTGCTGGTTAATTACTATCGTTTGAATCTGGAAACGGTACTTTTGGTGATGCTCTATTTTCGCACTCATCGGCAGGGATTTAAGAGCATGCAGAAGATGGCCGGGCCGGATTTGACGGTGTTACTGGAAAACGGCCGCCGGCGCTTGCAGGAGCAGGAATTTGTTGAAAAGCTGACGGTTCAGACACAGGAACAACATAAATATATTGGTTCCCTGCAGGAAGCCTTGAATTTTCATGTCACCGGCATCGAAAGATTAGAGGAGATAAAAAAAGCTCTTGAGCATTATAAACAAAATCTGATTACCCAGTTATGGGAGCGTGATCAGGAAATTGTTCGTGTCAAACAGCTGTATCGTGAAAGTTCACAGCAGTATGAGCAGCTTATCAATTCCAAGCGTTTTCGCCTGCTCGAGGCCCTCAGCGGCTTACGGCACGGGCGTCGGGTTAACTGGCAGATACGGGAGCTGTTACGAATTTTTCTGCCTTCCGCCTGGCTGGAAAAAATTCGCGGCTGGCGTTTCCGGACAAAGTCCCCGCTATCGGTGACTAAAGTTCTTGTGTCGGGGATCGGGAAAAAACTGGGCTTCTGGGGTGTACGTCTGTTTGCTGCCCATCGTTACCGGCAGCCGGATTACGGTAACAGGCCGTTGTTGACGCTGGTGGTAGATTGTGATCTAAGCGGTGATCCGCTTACGGGTTTGTACCCCTCACTCAAAAAGCAGACCTGGCCGGAGTTTGCGGCAGTTTTTCTGGTGAGTGGCGGTGATCATGAACTGGCACGGCAACTTAGCGCTGAGATTGCCCGGGATGAGTGTTCAGGCTGGGAGGTTCTTGTAACCGAGATGAATACCTCAGTCGGGCTTTTTAACCAGGTTTTAGCCACAGCTGAAAGTAAGTACATTGCCATTTTACGAAGCGGCGATGTTTTACTGCCGACTTTTTTTGAGGAGTGTCTGTTGCTGCTGGAGGCAGTACCACCGCACTTTTTTATCGGGATTAATAATCCGTCGCCGCAATCTACCGATACGACTTCTAACTTTGCACCGGCAGCTTCTTTTGCTGAAAATCGTTTTTGCACTCTTATTTTTCCCCGTCAGGCCGGGCTTGATATCGAAGGTTATGATGAGAGTCTAAGTTTCGTTTCTGCCGGGTGGGATTTTTACGCCAGGCTGCTACGGGCTGATTGTGTCGGACGCCTGCTCCCGGCCCGGATTGCGTACGGTCTTCTGCGTCAGCCGGAGCCGGTTGAGCTCTCTATGCCCGTTCCGATTGCCGAATCCGAGACTATCATAAATCGGCATCAGCAATATCTTCTCAAACACGAGCGCCGGCTCATCCGCCGGGCCCGGCAGTACTGGCGGGTAAGTCCGGCTCTGTCGAATCTGTTGCCGGAGCCGGGCCGGGAGAGAAAGAGGGCGTTCTGGCTTGATCTGAGTCGGGTTTCACGGCTTCCCGAGGCGTTGTTTATCCGGCTCATGGCCCGTACGGAAGATCCGAGAATGCCGTTGATCGTCACAATCGACAAACGCCGGCAGTTTTTTTTCCGTTATAATAAAAAGCCCGGGCTGCAGGTATATGCTCCCGAAGAGTATCATCTGCTGGGTCGCGTTGACTATTTTTACAGCTATCTGGAAAAGGCTTATCAACTACAGCCGATCAGCATAGATGAGATTTTGCAGGCTCCGCTGACCGCCTTTGACCAGGGTCGTGATAAACTAAGAATTCTCTATGTTGCGCCCTGGTTAATTACGGGTGGGGCAGACACGATGACGGTTGACTGGTTTTGCCGGCTTGAGCCCAGCTGGAGTGATAAATTTCTGGCGACCACCATCTCTCGTGATCACAACTGGCTGCCTCAGATAGCGGGAGCCGCGCAGGGGATCTATAACCTGCCGGAACTGGGCTGTCGGGATCAGTCGGCAATGACTGAATTTTTACTGGAATTTATTGCTGTACAGAAGATTGATATTCTGCATATTATGAACAGTGAGATTGCTTTTAATGCTTTGCCACAGCTCAAAGAGAAGTTTCCCGAACTGAAAGTGGTAGCCCAGTTTCACTGTTTTGATTACTCACCCGGGGGGCAGCCGGCCGGTTACGCTTTTACCGTGCCGCCGCGCTATGACCATCTGATTGATCGTTACAATCTTGAATACGCCCGGCTGGGAGAGGAGATTGTGCAGTTCTATCCCTACCTTGAGCGCTCCAAGTTCAAGGTAATTCATGGTTGTGTGGACGCCACCTATTACAACCCCGTAGGTCGTTTACCCCGGCCGGAGGTTGCAGCTTTTAAGCATGATACAGGTTTGAATCTGCTATTTATCGGACGTCTGGATCGGCAGAAACAACCTTTGCGGCTGATCACAATTGCCGCCGCCCTGCGTTGCCAGGGAATTGCGTTTGTCATGCATGTTATCGGTGATGCCAATCTCGAATCACAGAAAAAGGGGTTTCTGGAGAATCTGCGGGAGCAGGGTCTGGAGAGTCAGGTGCGATTTTACGGGGAACAGCCTTTAGAGACTTTGATCGATTGGTACCAGATTGCCGATATCCTGCTTTTGACTTCAGATTGGGAGGGAGTGCCGATGGTTCTCTACCAGGCGATGGCGATGGCGGTGGTGCCGGTGGCGGCTGATGTCGGCGGCTGTGGTGAACTGATAACCCCGGACTGCGGTTATCTGATTACGGACAGGAGTAATCCTGAGGCCTATCTTAATGCCGTCAAAAAACTGCAGGATGACGGCCGCAGACAGGAGATGGCCCGGGCCGCCCGGCAGCGCATCCTTGATCATTTCTCTCTGGTCAATCTTGATCGTGAATATCGAAACCTTTACGAAGATATCAGACCATGAATTATCTGGTATTAGGCGGAGCCGGTTTTATCGGATCACATGTTGTCGACGGTCTGCTGGCCGCCGGTCATCAGGTTCGGGTTTTTGACCGGCCGGATTGTGATCTCGATAATCTGTGTCAGGCACGCGACCGGATAGATTTGTGGGGCGGTGATTTTACTCAGGCGGATGATCTTACCGGAGCTCTTGAAGATATCGATCTGGTCATCCATCTGGTCGGTACGGTTCTGCCGGCGACGTCCAATCTGGATCCTCTTTATGATATAGAAACAAACCTGAAAAGTACGGTAAAATTGTTGCAGCTGGCGGTTGAGAAAGGGGTAAAAAAAGTTGTATTTGCTTCCTCCGGGGGCCAGGTTTACGGGCCGGTAGCGGCATTGCCGATCTCCGAAACCAATCCGACCGAACCGCTCTCTTCTTACGGTATTATCAAACTAACGACGGAAAAATATCTTAAGCTCTTTCATCAGCTTTACAACCTTGATTATACAATTTTGCGGATTGCCAACCCCTATGGTGAGCGGCAGAAAACCGACGCTAGGCAGGGAGCGATTGCGGTTTTTTCCGGCCGTATTAAAAAACGGCAGCCGATTGAGATCTGGGGTGACGGCAGTGTCGCCCGGGATTATCTCTATATTGCCGATCTGGTGCAGGCCGTTCTCAAGGCCTGTAGCCGCAGTCTGCCGTTCAAGCTCTTTAACATCGGTCGGGGTCGGCCTTTGAGTCTGAATGAGCTGGTTCGTTTGCTGATGGAGGTCAGCGGCCGTGAAGTGCCGGTTATCTATAAAGAGGCCCGTTCCTGCGACAGTCCGGTGAACTTTCTTGATTGTCAGCGGGCTTCACACTATCTTGAGTGGGAGCCGCAGGTTGATTTTAGAATCGGGCTGCAGCGTACCTGGGAGTGGGTTTTGGCGCATGGCTGAAGGTCAGTGGCAGCTTAGTTCGGAACTGTTGTCCGGTGCAGGTGGGGACGCGGATGTTTCGGTGATTATTCCCTGCTACCGGGCCGCTTTGACGATCGGCCGGGCTCTGGCTTCGGTCGCGGCTCAGAGCCAGAGGCCGCGCGAAGTCATTATTGTTGATGATGCCAGTGATGCTGAGACTCTAAAGGTTTTACATGAACTGTCGGATAAATACGGTGCTGGTTGGCTGAAAGTTTATTTTTTAACTGAAAATTGCGGCCCGGCGGCGGCCCGCAATCATGGTTGGGAAAGAGCTACTCAGACCTATGTCGCCTTTTTGGATGCTGATGACAGCTGGCAGCGGGAAAAAATTGCCTTGCAATTTTCATTTATGAAGTATAATCAAGATGTTACATTATGCAGTCATCTATGTGGTTCGGAGTTGATTTTGCTCCGTAGAGTTGCACGGCGTTTTCAGGTTAAACCCTGCACCCTGCGGCAGTTGCTCTGGCGTAATTGTTTGCGGACCCCGACGGTTATGATAAGGCGTGATGCGGTTTTACATTTTCCTCTAGACTTTCGTTACGGAGAGGACTATTATCTCTGGTTGGGCCTGTTGGCCACCGGGGCGAGAGCAGCTTTTATGGAACTGCCTCTGGCGGTCGTCCACAAACCAGCTTTCGGGGTTTCCGGCCAGAGTGCGGCCCTCTGGCGGATGGAGACAGGTGAACTTAGAGCTTTACTGGCGGTCTGGCGCCGGGGGTCTGTGACCTTGGTAACGATAATTCTGGCGATGAGTTGGTCTTTACTTAAATTCAGTCGTCGATTGTTACTCAGTGTGGTTAAAAACAGGAGAGTCTGAGTGTCTGATAAAACGGAGACAGAAAAGCTGACGATCCTTTTTCTGGTTACTGATGACTGGTTTTTCCTTATGCACCGAAAAGCCTTGGCTTTGGCGGCGCAGAAAGCGGGATTGCGAGTGTTGGTGGCTACGGCTCCTGGGCCTGAGGTCAAGGAGATAGAAGCACTGGGCTTTACCCACATTCCTCTGAAGATGAGACGGGCGAGTCGGAACCCTCTGCGAGAGCTCGTAAGTTTGGTAGATTTAGTCAGACTTTATCGTTATTTTCGGCCTGATATTGTCCATCAGGTTTCGATCAAACCAATTATCTATGGTTCTTTGGCCGCCCGGATGACCGGTATCCCGGCGGTTGTTAATGCGGTAACCGGATTAGGCTTTGTTTTTATTGCCGGTGGCCGCATGAAAAAGTTTATGCGGCGCATTATTGAAAGTGCCTATCGTTTTATCGGAAAGCGGACGCAAGTCCGCTTTCTTTTTGAGAACCCGGATGACCGGCGCCATTTTCTCCAGGAGAGGATTATTAACCCGGAGCAGGCTGTGCTGATTTTGGGCTCCGGGGTTGATATTGAACGCTTTCAACCACAAAATGCTAAAGGGGAGAATTCCTTACCGGTAGTTCTGCTGGCGGCCCGGCTGCTCTGGCACAAAGGCATCCGTGAGTTCGTGGAGGCGGCTCATTTTTTGCATGAGAAAGGGGTTAAGGCTGAGTTTTGGTTGGCGGGAATGCCGGATCAAAGTAATCCGGCAGCAGTACCGGTGTCGCGGCTACTTTACTGGCATCGGCAGGGCCACATCCGTTGGCTTGGTTTTCAGAAAGATATGCCGGCTCTCTATCAAAAGGTCGCACTTGCCTGTCTTCCGACCCGTTATCGAGAAGGAATCCCCGTGACTCTGCTTGAAGCTGCGGCCTGCGGTAAACCACTGGTCGCTACCGACATGCCGGGTTGTCGTGAGATTGTCAAGCCGGGTGAGAACGGTTTTTTAGTGCCACCCGGAGATGTCGAGGCTCTGGCGCAGGCCCTTTACCGACTGATTGTGAATCGCGATCTACGTGATTCGTTTGGCCGCAATGGTCGGTTAATGGTTGAGCGGGGGTTTAGTGACAAAAAAGTAATCGCTGATACCTTTACTGTATATAGCGAACTGTTGGGAGAGCTATGGCCGATTCGGGAAAAATCCTGATCACCGGGGCGGCCGGTTTTGTCGGCGTTGCTCTCTGTCGCCATCTGCATCTTCAGGGGTATGCTTTGCGGGTGTTGCTGCGGCCTGGGGGCAGCCGTTTGCCGGAAGACTTGATTCGTGATCTTGATGATATTGTGGAATCAGATGGTCTCGATGAAGAGGACACCTGGAGAAATCTATTAACCGGTGTTACCGCGGTTGTACATCTTGCGGCTCGTGTCCACAGCCGGGGTTCGTTTACGGCTGCAGATCTATATTTTCAAGATAATCTGGATATTACCGCAGCGCTGGCCCGGGCGGTATTAAAGTCGGGGGTAAAAAAATTTATTTTTCTGAGCACCATTAAAGTTAACGGTGAAGGTGTTTTGCGGGCTAAACATCGACCGTACAGAGTATCTGATTCTCCTCGTCCCCGAGGTCCGTATGCGATCAGTAAATGGCGAGCAGAACAGGAGTTGCAGGCTCGGTTTGATCAGGCAGGGGCTCCCGACCTGATCATTATACGCCCACCATTGATTTACGGTAATCAGGCCAAAGGCAATTATGCTCTATTGCAGAAATGGTTATCCTGGGGGCTGCCGGTTCCGGTACCTAGAGCGGGAAATCAACGTAGCCTGCTTGCTTTAGAGGGGCTGGTTAAGATTATATCAAACCTTCTTTCCAGAGAGCATCCGGTTTCGAATATGGTGCTTTTAACTCGAGATCGCCAGGAGTGGTCAACTGAACACCTGGTAGGTGATCTTGCTTCGAAAGTCGGTCGATCGGCTCGTACAGTGAGTATTCCCGAGCCTTTATTGCGGAGCCTGGGAAAAATTTTTCACTGTGAGGAATTCTTCTTAAAATTTTTTGGCAGTTTAAGAATTGAAGCGGACAAAAACTCTTTTGACCTTCAGCGATAAGATTAGGAATTCTTCATTTGCTAAATTAAACTTGACAGAATGCCAGGCAGTATCTATGTTTACGCGAAATATCTCAGTAAAATGATATGGTTTGTGGCGGCATTAAACAGCCGTTCATATAAAAATTTTATTGAATTATCCTTAAAATGGTATGGAGGTTTTTTTATGATTAGTATAAGGATGTACCGGAATTTTGTTTTGCCTGTTGTTATCGCAGTTTCATTTTTGCTGGTGGTAACCTCAGCGTATGCCTTTAAGGGCGGCCCGGATAAATACGGCTACCGCTATATTGACAGCCTGGAAAGAGGCGGACCTAATTTTTCATGGTATAGTTTTACTGACGACCGTATTAAACTTGAAGGGAAAACCAGTATTGGTAATACTTATTTGACGACAGCTACTCCGATCGGTTTTGATTTCGAGTTTTACGGAAAGAAATACAAGTATTTTCAGATTTCAGGTAATGGCTATATTACTTTCTATGTCAGCCGTCCAAATGATGCTTTGAAAAGCTTCATTTATAAGGGAGAAGATGTACCGTCATCATCCTATCCCAATGGAATTCTAGCGCCGCTCTGGGGTAATAATAACGGTTCCGCCTGAGGATTCGCCATCTACTATGAGACCCGGGGGGTCGCACCACATCGTCAGTTTGTGATAATGTTCTGGAGAACTAATTCTAATTTGGAAAATGTAGGATACTCTTCCTATCAGATAGTCTTGAATGAGGGTAGCACTGATATTCTGTTCAATTATGGTGAAGATTATGGTGCCAGTTCCGGCGGTGCCGATAAGACCATGGTTGGAATTGAGAATTTTGGTGGTACAATTGGTTTACGTTACCCCGGCTTTGATAAGCCGGGGAATTATAAAGGCCGGTCAGTTCTTTTTTATCTCGGTAATGCTCCGAGCCCGGTTGACAATGATGGGGATGGTTATAACAGTGATGTTGACTGTAATGATTCCAATCCTGCAATCCATCCCGGAGCTATAGAGATCTGCGGTGACGGGATTGATAATAACTGCAATGGTCAGGTTGATGAAAACTGCAGCGGGTCGACCGATGATCGGGATGGCGACGGCTATACTGTTGCAGAAGGTGATTGTAATGACAATAATGCCGCTATACATCCCGGAGCCAAAGAGATATGCGGCGATAAAATAGATAATGACTGTGACGGTTTAATCGATGAAAATTGCAATGTGTCGTCGGATGACCAGGATGGCGACGGCTATACTGTTGCACAAGGTGATTGTAATGATCATAATCCCGATATTCATCCCGGTGCCAAAGAGATTTGTGGCGACGCTATAGATAATAACTGTAACGGTTGGGGAGATGAGATATGTAACGGGGTTACGGATAGTGATAAGGATGGCTACAAAAGCGATGTCGATTGTGATGACAGCAATCCCTCTATCCATCCCGGAGCCAAAGAGATCTGCGGCGATGGAATAGATAACAACTGTGATGGTCAGATTGATGAAAACTGTGATGATCCGGGTAGCGGTGATGATCCGGGCAGCGGTAATGCTGACGCACAAGGTTACTATTATCGTACCAGTAATGATGCCGGGGGCCCCGAATATAAATGGGAAACTTTTACTAAAGATGCGCAACGCTTGAGTTTTATGGCTGACTCCGGCTTGCAGAGTGCGATTCCGGCCAATGGCTTTTTCTATGAAAAAGAGGCGGAGACCAATCCCCCGTTTGAGTTTTACGGCAAAGATTACCTGCGGGTTTATATTGCCGGTAACGGTTACCTTGTTTTTGCCGCAAAAGATACAAATTATACAAACTACGCTTATGATGGTCAGAGTTTTCCCGCAGTTGATGAGATTAACAACCTGATTGCGCCATTATGGCTTGGGGGAGAGGGGGCTGATGCCAGTGCTCTGGTAAATGTGATTTATGAGACTTTGGGCAATGAACCACAGCGTCGTTTTGTCATGCAGTTCAATCGTCAGGGTCCGGATGGTCACGATATTGCCTATCAGGTAGTATTTTATGAAGGTGAAAATACAATCAAGTTTAACTATAAGTCTCTCGGTTCTCTAAAGGGAGATACGTTCGTTGCCGGAATTGAAAACAGCGACGGCAGTGCCGGGCTGCGTTATGCCGGTTTAGAGAAGCCGGCAGAGGTAGTTGAGCAGTCGGTACTTTTTTACCGTGGTGACCCGCCGGACGATCCTGGAAATGGAGAGGCAACCACGATTTATATGCCTCTGGTTATGGCTGATAGCTTGTGGCGGACTTCAGTTGTCGTCTTGAATACCAGCGCTGTTGCGATAACCGGAACTCTTAACGGGTATGATGCAAACGGTAAGGTAATTTTAGCTTCAGAAGAGATACCTCTCGCCTCAAAGGCTCAAGTTGAGGGCTCGCTGAAGGATCTCTTTGGAACTGCAAATTTGACCGAGCTTGCTTATTTAAGTTTTGTCTCATCGGGAGCCGGAGTAGTTGGTTCAGTTCATATTAAAGTAGAGGGTCATGGTATGGCCGGAGCCTATCCGGCTAAATCATCCCTTGCCGCCTCTAAAACTCTTTATTTGCCGTCAGTAATTGTCGGAGTTGAGGGTTGGGGTAATATTGTCAGTCTGGTTAATACCAGTGATGAAACTAATCAGGTTAAGGTTGAATTTGATAATGGAGCTTCAAAGTTTGTTACCTTAAAACCCGGTCAGCAGTTCTATTTTTATCCGGTTGCCGACACGGAAGTTTTGTCGGCGGATCTAAAACTTGTGCAGCTTAAAGATACGGATCCGGCTCCTACCAGTATGGTTATCAGTGGAGGAGAAGGTCTGCTCGGGGCGGCTCTCTATTTTCATGGAGAGAAATTGAGTGCAGTAGCACTTGATAACCAGGCATCTAAAGATGCTGCTTATCCTTACTTGCTGGACGGCTCCGGCTGGTGGGGCGGCCTGGCCTTCTGTAATCCTCAGAATGAAGAGGACACCGCAACGTTTACCGGTTTTATCGATGACGGAGATCCGGCAGAGCTTACGCTCCCCCGGCTTAAATTGGATAAATTTAAGAGCCGGAGCATCGTGTCACACGACCTGTTGGTTAATGGTACGGGCTGGTTGCGGGTGAAAGCTGATTTACCCATTGCCGGGATGGAGTTTTTCGGTTCTTCCGACTATCGGCAGATGGCCTCGGTTTCAATCGGTGCCTTACAGGGTAAAGTGGGAACCTTTTCTCCTCTTCGTTCGGGTAAAGAGGGAGAGTGGAGCGGCATTTTGCTGAATAACATCAATACGACTGAGTCTGAGGTTAGTCTGACGGCTTATGATGCAAGCGGCAAAGTTTTGGCTGAAGCCACCAGGAAAATCCCTGCTAACGGACAGTTGCTCAAGGAGGTTAATGCCTTATTCGAAGGTGAGGATATCAAGACTGCGGTCTCTGTCGGCTTTACCTCAAAAAGTAATCTCGTCGGAGTTGTCTTTAACGGGTGGAGTTATAAGGATAACGGTTATCTCTTTGAAGAGCTTGAGGCTTTGCCGTCTTTATTCGCACCCGTCGCGGCAGATCTTGAATAAGTTTTTTAAGTCAATATGATTTTTCACTTGATACTAAATTAACTTTTATGGATCAGGTGCATTAAGCAGGAAGAATATCACCATAAAAATCAATTTTTTATGGTGATATTTTTTTTTGTTTGCTATACTCAATTATATATTATTGAAATTAATATAAATTTTAAGTGAAGAGTGCTTTGTGTTTAACCTTTTTTTCAAAAAAGGAGAACTCCGGCC
>JANTFH010000061.1 GCA_024763535.1 Thermodesulfobacteriota bacterium | reverse complement strand
TATTATAATAAATATATAAAAAAGTCAAATTTTTTTTATGGTTTCATTTTGTAGGAAGGATGGTTAGTTTCCATTAACCACATCTTATCAGAGGAGCTTTTTCTTGCTATAGTTTAGAGTCCTACCTGTTCGGCGCTCGCGGTATACGGGCCACCGGCTTTGACCATCCTATTTTTGACGCAGGCTGCCAATCCCGGAAATTTGCTCTTTAATACCAGCCAATTACAGTTGCACTTACGAGTTGAATCTAAGGGTTTTCTTAGACATTAAAGCGGATTTCGATAATCTCATTTGCCTGAACGATGTAATCGCGATCGACAACCCGGGCAATGCCCTTGCTTTTACACTCGTTGAAGTTGTGGCACTCAAGATACTCTTCAAAGCCGACTACGTCACCTTTGATAAATCCCCGGGCCAGATCACTGTGGATCTTGGCGGCGCAGGTGATGATGTCCGAACCTTTTTTGACCAGCCAGGCGTGTGACTCCGAAGGCCCGGTGGTGTAGAAAAACATGTGGCCGGTTTTATCTAAAACCTGTTCAATCAAATTGTCACTATCTTCGTCGCCACTGATCCGGATTACCGGTTTAAGGCTGAAAGGGGCGGCGCTTAAAATTAACGCTTCATCTTCGGGGCTGAAACCGGCATCACAGAGCGGAATTTCATCTTCAAGTTTTTCCAGGGCCGTCTGCAGCAGTTTTTTCTCGGCTTCATTCTCGGCCCGTTCCAGACGGATCTCAACTTTTTCGATATCGAGGATAAGCAGATCGAGAAGGTTGTCCTCCGGGATGATGATGGCATCAACCTGGGCCAACTCCTCATGCAGGTCCGATTTATCCTGAATGAATTCAGCAAAAAAGGGGGTTACCTTTTTCGGTTTATCTTTTTTCTCTAAGGCGTTAAGGTTCTTATCGTTAAATTTGACCTTGCCCTCTTTAAGCTCTGTGCCGATAAAACCAATCTTCACGCGATACTCCTTTCGTAGTGTAGTAGTGTAGTGCCTTACAGCTTATTTTCTCGTCAGGTGGCGGTATTTAATTCTTCTGGGCTGATCGGCGGCGGCCCCGAGCCGGGCTTTGCGATCGGCTTCATATTCGGAATAGTTGCCGTCAAACCAGACCACCTGGCTGTCACCTTCAAAGGCGAGCATATGGGTCGCGATGCGATCTAAAAACCAGCGATCATGGCTGATAACAACCGCGCAGCCGGCAAAATTTTCCAGGGCCTCTTCCAGAGCCCTCAAGGTGTTGACATCGAGGTCGTTGGTCGGCTCATCGAGGAGGATGACGTTGGCCCCGGATTTCAGCATTCGGGCGAGATGTACCCGGTTGCGCTGACCCCCCGACATCAGACCGACTTTTTTCTGCTGTTCGGAACCGGAGAAGTTGAAGCGGCCGACATAGGCCCGGGAATTAACCTCACGGTGGCCGAGATTCAAGATCTCCTGCTTTTCCGAAATCGCCTCCCAGATGGTATCTTCAGGATTTAAGGCATCCCGGCTCTGGTCGACATAGGCCAGTTTGACGCTCTCGCCCAAATGAATGGTGCCGGAGTCCGGTTGCTCCTTTCCGGTAATCATCTTGAAGAGGGTGGTTTTTCCGGCTCCGTTCGGGCCGATGACTCCGACGATACCGCCCGGCGGCAGGGCGAAATCAAGATTTTCGAAGAGCAGGGTGTCCGCGAATGATTTGCTTAAATCCTGGCATTCGATAACCACTTTGCCGAGACGCGGCCCCGGCGGAATGTAGATTTCAAGCTCCCGTCCCCGTTTTTCACCTTCACTGCCGAGCAGTTCTTCATATGCCTTGATCCGGGCCTTGGCCTTGGTGTGGCGGCCCTTGGGCGACATTCTTATCCATTCCAACTCGTGCTGCAGGGTCTTGCGGCGGGCGGACTCTTCTTTCTCTTCTTGTTCCAGGCGTTTCTCCTTCTGTTCCAGCCAGGAGGAGTAGTTGCCTTTCCAGGGAATGCCGTGGCCGCGGTCGAGTTCTAAAATCCAACCGGCGACATTGTCGAGAAAATAGCGATCATGGGTTACCGCGATGACGGTTCCCTCATAGCGCTGCAGATGCATTTCGAGCCAGGCGACGGTTTCGGCATCAAGATGGTTGGTCGGTTCATCGAGCAGCAGGATATCCGGTTTCTTAAGCAGCAGCCGGCAGAGGGCGACCCGGCGTTTCTCACCGCCGGAGAGAACGCCGACATTGGTTTCAGCGGAGGGGCAGCGTAAAGCTTCCATCGCCATATCGAGCCGGGCATCGAGATCCCAGGCGTCGGCGGCGTCAAGTTTCTCCTGAACTTCACCCTGGCGGCGGATAAGTTTTTCCATCTCATCATCAGACATGGGCTCGGCGAACTGCTCATTTATCCGGTTGTACTCAGCCAGAAGATCAACCGTCTCCTGAACCCCCTGTTCGACCACCTGCCGGACACTAAGTTTCTCATCAAGTTCAGGCTCCTGCTCAAGCAGGCCGACGGTCAGGCCGGGCGCAATCGTCGTCTCTCCGTCAAACTCCTGTTCCACTCCGGCAAGAATCCGCAGCAGGGTCGATTTGCCGGAGCCGTTGAGGCCGAGAACGCCGATCTTGGCTCCGTAAAAGTAGGAGAGGCTGATATCCTTCAAGATCGGCTGGTTGTCATATCTTTTGCTGACTCTGATCATCGAGTAGATGATTTTATTTGCTTCTTCACTCATGTTTCAATTTTGCTCCTCAAGGGGGCGGCTAAGTTAAAATTTCAGTATTGTGAATCGGGATTTAGTAAAATTGTGTCGGCATTACTGTTCGGGGATCGTGATCCGGCGTTTTTCCGGGTCACGATTCGGGCGAAAGAGGATGGCAATATGGCCGGTCATGCCCACCAGTTCACACTGGCTTTTCTCTTCCAGTTTCCTGAGCAGCTCTTTTTTCTGCTCCTTCTCCTTGAAATCGATGAATTTGACTTTGATCAATTCATGGCTGTCAAGGGCCTCTTCCAGAGAGGCGGTGAGACTTTCGCTTAAGCCCTTCTGGCCGATATGAACGACCGGTTTGTAGGCGTGAGCCAAGCCTCTTAAATATTTTTTCTGAAAACCCTTTAGCATTGATTACTCCTGATTATCGGTTTTATCGCCCGGTAAATGTGGACGGCTTCCTAACGGCCCGGCAGTGCGTCAAGCATCTCACCGTCACCGTTGAGCTGAAAGGCGGCAACCGGGGCTGTGGCCTTGTAGGTGATATAAGTGGCGCTGTCAAGTTCATTGTCAAAAATAGTCTCCGGTTCGTCCACAATTTTCTCAAAACCCTTGAGGGACAGGAGTTTGCTTTCTACCTCGTTGCCGTCATCACTGTAGGCGGTGAGGGTGACCGTGATCGGTTCGGATGTGGTGTTGACCAGAGCGATACCGCACCAGCCGGATTTATCGAGTTTAGGAAAAACCCCATTGAGGCCGTCGATATCAACACAGTTGTAGCCGCCTAGCTGTAGGTTGTCGGCGGTGCCGAAGAGTACAAATCCGGTAATCGGAACCGTGGCTTCAATCGCCAGCCAGCGGGTGTCTGCCGGCAGATCCATCTGCGATGCGGCTTCAGCATAACGCTCTTTTGGGCCGATCGTGATCGTTTCCAAATCTGCATCTGTTAACAGTGTACCATCCTTTGCATACGGTTTAATTGTCAGCGTACCGGGGTTGCTGCCGGGGTTAAATGCCATGACTCCGGTCCACCAGGTATTATCGCTGGCGAGATGTGGATAGTATAATGTCTGTGCGGTCGTATCTTTTAAGAGAATGCCACTCAACTGTTTGCCATTACCAAAAATTTCCAGCCCGACAATACCGTCAGCATTACTTATGACTGCGGAATTTATCGAATTGAGTTGTTCTTCATCAATGAACTCCGCCAGATTCAGAGCTTTATGGGTTCCGGCGGCCATATACAGCCTCTGTTTTTGACCATTATTAAAGGTTATTATCAGAGTCTTGTCTTCTGTGGTCGTGTTTAGTAAGTTCAGACCGGTCCACCAACCGTCACTAACGGCGATGTGGGAGACGTTGATATCGGCATGGTTGACTTTTGCCGGGGCTGGGATTGCGACCCGGTTAATGGTGTCGGGAAAACCGTAAAATTTAAGGTAGCCATATATATCTTCACTACTGGCACTGAATATCAGGTAGCCGATCGATTCACAGTCCGGGAAACTTGCGCCGATTTGTATATCATAGCGACCGTTAGTTTGAAGCTCAATTACTTTGAGTTCGTCGATTTGTTCGCCGGCATCATTGTAGGCTTTAAGAACTCCGCTTAAAGTGTTTTCTGAACTGGTATTGATAATCGCAATTTCAGTTTCCCAACCGTTACCGCTGGCGATGTGCGGAAAGAAGAGAAAGTTGCGCTTGCACCCTTCACCTTCAGAACAGGTAGAAATCGTTTCTCCCGGCCACGTAGACATGCCTCCGCGGACACTGTAAACTTCCTGATAGCCATTACGGTCTAACATTCTGGAGGCTTCGGCGCTACGGCTGCCGCTGTGACAGACGAGCATCAGCGGAGATTCTTTGGGCAGAATGTAAAATTCTTTTTCGAAGACTTCTGATCTCCAGGGTAAGTTGATAGCGCAGGGTATATGACCGTAACAGTATTCGGTGCTCTTCTCCCGGACATCAACGACAATCAAATCTTTGTCGGTTTCATACATTTTCAGGGCGGCTTCAGGGGGAAGAGTTGTGTAGGCTGGGCTGTTACCGTAAAGTAGAGTGGTGGCTGACAATATAATTATCAGTGCCAGAATGAATTTTTTCATAAACAGTTCTCCGATTGCAGGGATTATTCTTTTGTACACTTCATTTTATAATCTTTGTTGATTATATTGGTAAGGATTGGTTTTTGTCCAGTAAAAAATATTCCCAAGCCGGGGAAATATTTGTTACTGGTTGCTGGTCAGATATTTTCTTAATAAATCGAGCGCCTGAGCGGTGAATATTTTTTTGTTGAGCAGGCGTTTGCCGAAGGGGAAGCAGTAGCGTTTGCCGGTGACACCTGAAGGGCCGGCAAGGCCGATGCAGACGGTGCCGACCGGTTTTTCCGGGCTGCCGCCGTCAGGCCCGGCGATGCCGGTGGTAGAAATGGCGTAGGTTGATCCGGCAAGTTTTCGGGCTCCGGCGGCCATGGCCTTGGCGGTCTCTTCGTGAACGGCCCCGAATTTTTTGATGATTTCCGGATCGACCCCGAGAACCTTCTGCTTGGCCAGATCGGCGTAGGTGACGGCCGAGAGGATAAAATAGTTCGAGCTGCCGGCGTTATCGGTCAGCAGGTTGGCGAGCAGACCGCCGGTACAGCTTTCAGCTACGGCCAGGGTTGCCTGCTGTCGGCGCAGAAGTTCACCGACAACCGCGGCTAATGATTTGCCGGTATCTGAAACTATTTTGCGGCCGATTCTCTCTTTAATCCATTGTCGAGCCGTCTCTTCACTGATGAGCAACTCTTTTTCATCCCGGTTTTTCTGGTAGAGCTTGACCTGCACTTCGGGGAAGCTGGCCCGGAAACCGAGCTCGATATAGGGAAAGCATTCGGAAAAACCATCTAATTTTTCTTCCAGCGCCGATTCTCCGATGCCGAAACAGGAGATGGTTCTGCAGCGGTAATGGCAGGGGTCTTTAAGTTCGACTGTCAGGCGCGGCATTACCTGTTCTTTGAGCATCTTGCGCATCTCCGCCGGGACTCCGGGGAGAAAGAAGAAGGTTCCCCGGTTTATCTTGAGGGCAAATCCCGGGGCCGTGCCGATCGGATTTTCAAGAATTTCAGAACCCGATGGAAACTCGGCCTGGCGCCGGTTGTTGGCCGGTACTTTGCGGCCCCGGGTCGTAAAGAAATGCTCGATTTTTTCCAGACTGGCACTATCCGTCAGTAATTTGACTCCGGCACAGCGGGCCGCGATCTCACGGCTCAAATCATCCCGGGTCGGTCCCAGACCGCCGGTGACGATAACTATATCAGCCCGCAGTGAGAGCTCTTTTATAACTTGGGAGAGCTCATCATCAGCATCGCCGACGAGCGTGTGGCGGCTGACTTTAACACCGATTTCGGCGAGCTTATCCGAGATATAGGCTGAGTTGGTATCGACCAGGGCGCCGGTTAACAGTTCATTACCGGTGGCGAGAATTTCAGCGATCATTTTTTACTCCGAAAAAGATGGCGGATAGAATTTTTCTCCGACCCGTCTCGATATGGGGACAGATTTCAAATCTGTCCCCGTTACAGGTCAGCGAAGCGACGTTTGCATCGGCTTATTGGTGGTTGGCGTGTCACTTGGTGCTTGGTTGCTTACAGTGTCTTGCATTACGAAAATATCAGTTTCAAAGCCATAATAATTACGGTTGCGGTGACCACTTTTTTAACCCACTGATGACCTTTTAAGACCGTCATGTGAACCCCGATCTGGCTGCCCAGAACCGTGCCGGCCGCCAGAACCAGCCCCAGGCCCCAATCGATTTTGCCTTCAAAGGCAAATATCGCCAGCGATATAATCGTGTAGAAGAGAATACTCAAAACCTTGACGGCGTTACCTTTAACCAGGTCAAGACCGGCCATGGTGGTTGCCGCCAGCACCAGAAATCCGACTCCGGCCTGGACAAAGCCGCCGTAGATACCGACGCAAAAAAAGCCGATGGTTAAAGCGGTGCGGTTGAACGGTTTCTTTTTGTCCTCTTCCCGTTTCTTTTTTAATGGGTCCCAGAGGGTCCAAAGAGTTACGACAATCATTAATGCCGCGAGAATGTTCTTGAAGACTTCATCGCCGATCGTGACCGCGACTTTGGAGCCGATCAGGGCCCCGATAACCGCGGGCACGGTGGCCCAGCGGACATAACGCCAGTCAACTACCTTATGCCGCTGGAAACTGTAGGATGCAGCAACATTCTGGCAGAGGATGCCGACCCGGTTGGTGCCGTTGGCAACCACCGGCGGCAGACCCATAAAGATCAGCAGCGGAATCGTCAGGAAAGAACCGCCGCCGGCGATAACATTAAGGCAGCCGGCAATCAGGCCGACCAGAAAAAGTAGTATGTATTGTGTCATAAATCAGTGCTGATCCGGCAGTTTATCGGCAGGAATGCGTATGGGCCAAGTGGTTACAGTTATTTATGAACTCTTTACTCCAAGAGATTAACTTATGTCAATCTCTCTGTCTCTCTCTTGCCGATTGAATGCTTATCTAACGGTTGTTTTTTTGTGTTGTGCGGGTGAAGTTTGCGGGCCCGGTTTTCAAGTTGTAGTTATAGGATAAAACTGTTAAAATAGTTGGGTTCGGTAAAACGGTGGAAACTGTAAATCTTTTATGCCGCAGATAACCTGTTTGCGGGTTTTTGCCCGAGTTAGCGTTCAGATATTAATTCTGATTCCCGAATATTATGACTAAAGATACCCTCTTCCAGGCGGCCGACAGCCCCGATGAATTTACTTTTAACCGGCAGGTTGTCGAGGTCTTCGATGATATGCTGGAGCGCTCGATTCCGTGCTATCACCAGACCACCGGAATGATCTGCACCCTGCTGCGGTACTTCTGCCGTCCGGGGGATTTGATCTACGATCTGGGCTGTTCCACCGGCACAACCCTGCTTGAACTCGCCCGGCAGCTCCCCGATATGGGGCTTTCATTTATCGGTCTCGACAGTTCGGGAGCGATGATCGATAGAGCATTGATCAAAGCCGAAATGCTTTCCCGGAAGGAGGATGTCGATTTTCGGAAACTTGATATCATTGATGCCGATCTCAAAGAGTGCGGGGCGGTACTACTCAACTATACCCTGCAGTTTGTCCGTCCGCCGCAGAGGCTGCGCCTGCTTGAAAAGGTTCACAAAGCCTTGAAGTCGGGCGGCATTCTCATCGTCTGTGAAAAGGTCATCTCCCATCGTCCGCTAATCAACCGGGCCTATATTGATCTCTATCTCGATTTTAAGCGTTGTCAGGGCTATTCCGAGACTGAAATCGCCAAAAAACGGGAAGCTTTGGAGAACGTTCTGGTTCCCTTTTCCATTCATGAGAATCTGGACCTGCTCAAAGAGAGCGGCTTTTCCGAAACCGAATCATTTTTTCAGTGGTTTAACTTCGTTTCGTTTCTCTCCGTAAAAAGATGATCATAAAAGACTACCTTGATCTCCTTCCTGCTGCCGACCACGATGAGATTCTAGCTCTGCGCAGGGATTACCTTAAAAAACTGCAGAGTGATAAAAAAGGGGTTGTCGCCCATCGTCTGCCCTTTGAATCCGTTCGCCATCTTAAAGCCTCTTGCCTTGATTTTGCAAATGATGTCGTAACCATCGGCCGGCGGGAAGATCTTAGCCGGGATGAGTTCGATCTGGTTACTAAAGTGATGCGCGGTTTCATGCCGTGGCGCAAAGGGCCATATAATATCTTCGGTATCGATATCGATGCCGAATGGCGCAGCTGCAGAAAATGGGACCGGGTCCTGCCTTTTCTGCCAGATATTAAAGATAAAATAGTGGCCGATATCGGAGCCAGCAACGGTTACTACATGTTTCGCATGGTTCCGCACCGGCCCCAAGCGGTCATCGGTTTTGAACCCTATCTCCAGCACTATTTTACCTTTCAGACCTTAAACAATTTTGCCGGATGTGACAATCTCCATATGGAATTTCTGGGGGTTGAACATCTGGGCCGGTTTGCCGCTGCTTTCGACGTGGTTTTTCTTATGGGCATTCTCTATCATCGAATTTCGCCGATTGAATCCTTGAAAGAGGTAAAAAAAAGTATGAAGAGAGGCGGGGTACTAATGGTTGAATCCCAGGCGATACCGGGAGATGAGCCGGTCGCGCTTTTCCCCGAGCGTCGTTATGCGAAAGCTCCCGGAACCTATTTTATACCTACGGCAAGATGTCTGAAAAACTGGATGTTGAGAGCCGGCTTTATCGATGTCGAAATCTTCTGCACCCACCCAATGAGCAGTAAAGAGCAGCGCCAAACCGAGTGGATGACCTTCGAATCGTATACGGATTTCATTGATCCTCAGAATCCCTCTCTGACAGTCGAAGGCTATCCCGCTCCCCTGAGAGTTTTTCTCAAGGGATTTGCCGGGTAGTAACTGGGAGTCGGCCAGTCTGTGTCAGCGTTTAAGTCAGGCGTAAATCTGATAGTTTACTCTTTTCCAACCAATTAGAATTGTACTTACTAGTTGAATCTAAGAATGGTGAAAAAAAGACAAAGAGTTAATGATTGTTGAATAATTGATGTTTACCGTTTTTTAAAAAAGAGTATGTGCATTTCGAACACAATATGATACTCTTAGCCCCAATTATAACAAATTACTCTAGAACCAATGTGAATTAAGGTTTTGCGGTTCTGTCGTAGGCGGAAAAAGGTGAACGGACTTATAACCTGTGTAATACCATCCTTGAATCAGGGACGTTTTATCGATCAAGCAATTAAATCCATTATCGGCCAGAATTGTTTTGAAAAGGTCGAATTAATTGTAATGGATGGTGGGTCAATTGATGAGACCTTAAATGTACTTGGTCGCTATGAAAGATATTTCCATACAATAGTTTCTGAGAAGGATAATGGTCAGGCCGCAGCAATTAATAAAGGGGTTTCTCTGGGGAGCGGGGAATATGTTTGTTGGTTGAATTCCGATGATCTACTTTTACCCGGATCCATGCAGTGTCAGATTGAATATTTGAAAAAACATGATAATATTAAGGTTGTTCATGGTATAGGGGTAAATATCGGAGAACATGGAAACTATTTATCACAATATCCTTCGGGCCCGGTCGATAAAATAACCATGGTAAAAAGGTGTCCTGTTTGTCAGCCAACTTCAATGATGTTAAGGGAAACCTGGGAAAAAGTTAATGGTTTGGATGAAAATTTTCAGATGTGTCTGGATTATGATCTTTGGTGGAGGGTTATGAAGGTTGCGGCCATTGGTTTTATCCCTCAGAAATTGGCTTGCAACCGGATTCATAGTTTAACAAAAACAGAAACCATGCGGCAAGTGCATTACCAGGAATCGTTTAAGATTCTAAAGAGAGAGATTAATTATATACCACTGAAGTGGATGCTCGATGGTCTTTTTGAAGAAACGCTTGGTTGTTATCCACGTCAAGCATCTTATTGGCAAAGATGTATAACTATAGCAAAATTTCCAAAATATTTTTGGGATAATTGTAGGTAACAATTGTTTAAGCTCGTACGTTCATGTCTGAAATCGTTTAAGCCCGGGTGTATAAGTATGGGGGATATTAAATCGAACACCCCAAAACTGCTGTCTTTTTCTTGTAATCATGATAGTTGGGTGCCTGTAAATTCACCGTTAGTTTCAATAATAATCCCGTCCTATAATCAAGGTAGATTTCTGGAAAGAACAATAAGAAGTGTTTTAGAACAAGAATACCCTTCCCTAGAGTTGATTGTAGTGGATGGTGAATCAGATGACTGTTCAAAAGAAATAATAAAAAAATATTCAGATAGTCTGAGCTGGTGGTGCAGTGAGCCTGATGAGGGGCAAACTGATGCGATCAATAAAGGAATAGGGCGCTCGCGAGGAGATTTGATTGCGTGGTTGAATGCTGATGATTGCTTGATGCCGGGAACCCTGGCCAGAGTAACCAGATTTATGAACCAGAGGCCTGAAGTTGATGTAGTATACGGTCATAGAATATTAATCGACGAAAATGATTTTGAAATCGGGCGCTGGATATTGCCGCCTCATGATAAAAAAATTATAAAATGGGTGGATTATATACCTCAAGAGACTTTATTTTGGCGACGATCAGCCTGGGAGTCGGTAGGGGGATACCTCGATAAATCATTCTGTTTTGCCATGGATTGGGAACTGTTGCTTCGTTTTAATACTGCTGATTTGGGTATATATCGAATGCCATTCTTTTTAGGGTTGTTCAGGGTGCATGCTGATCAAAAAACAGCAACTCAAATGGACAGTACAGGGTTGGCAGAGATAGAGCGACTGCATCGGCGATATGTTGGATATATACCCTCCAAAAATGAGCTTAGAGTGAGAGTGTTCGGTTATCTTGTAAAAACCCGTTTGTTGGAGATTGCCTGGCGTATGGGTTGGGTAAATTATTGCTAGAAAAAGTAGGTTGGGAAGCATCCCCTGAGATGGATGATGCAGTCAATATGGTGGTTGAAACAGAACTTGATTTGGAGTGGAATGAGACATTGAAGAAAAGTTTTTTTACATTTATTCAACTCCTGATAAAAAGAAGGTATTTGATTGTTTCGTTAGCTAAAAGGGAAGTGATAAACCGGTATGTAGGTTCCTTGCTGGGTTTCATCTGGACCATTATAAACCCCTTGATAACGATATTGGTATTTTGGGTGATATTCAGCGTAGGTTTCAAAGTAACGCCGGTTAAAAATGTACCGTTTGTAGTGTGGTTAACGGCGGGAATGGCCGCGTGGTTCGTTTTTGCCGATATTATCAGTGGAGCAACAAACTCAATTATTGAAAACGGACAATTAATAAAAAAGACAGTTTTTCCCGCTGCAATTTTGCCCATTGTCAAGATAATTTCCTGTCTTGTAATCCACGGTGTATTTGTCGTAATTTTATTGGGATTGATTGTCACCTTAAAAATACCCGTAAGTCTGTATTACCTCCAGTTTTTTTATTATCTTTTTTGTCTGCTGATGCTGTCACTGGGATTAAGCTGGGGGTTGGCGGCACTAAATGTATTTATCCGTGATACCAGTCAAATTGTTGAGGTGGTACTGCAATTAGGTTTCTGGGCGACACCAATTTTTTGGAATTTGGAGATCATGCCGACCCGGTTGCAGAAGTTTTTTAAACTAAATCCAATGTTCTACATTGTTCAGGGATACAGAGATTCCTTTATTAATGGTAAACCTTTTTGGTCATATCCATATTTAACGATATACTTTTGGGTTGTAACTTTAATTTTATTGGTTGCCGGGGCCCTGCTTTTTAAAAAATTACGGCCTCAGTTTGCTGAAGCCTTGTAAAGACATAGGTATAATTTTGAGGTATTCTGGTGGGTAGTGATAATGTCTTGGAAATTGTCGATGTTTCGAAAGAATATCTGCTTTATGGAAGTCATGCCGATAGGGTAAAGGAGGTAATTCATCCTTTACGCAAGCGTTACCACCGTCGTTTTTCGGCACTAAAAAATATCTCGTTCAGTATTAAGAAAGGGGAATTTTTTGGTATTATAGGACGCAATGGTAGTGGGAAGTCAACCTTGTTGCAGCTTATTTGTGGCATCCTGAAGCCTACCAGCGGCACAATCAGCGTTAAAGGTAGAATCGCGGCTTTACTCGAACTTGGAGCAGGATTTAACCCGGAATTTACTGGTCGGCAGAATGTCTATCTCAATGGTGCCATCCTTGGTTTGAATCAGGATGAAATGGACAAGGTCTTTGAGGAGATCATTGAGTTTGCGGATATTGGAGAGTTTATAGATCAGCCGGTTAAAATGTATTCGAGCGGGATGTATGTACGTTTGGCTTTCGCGGTACAAGCCTGTGTCGAACCTGATGTGCTGGTTGTTGATGAGGCTCTGGCCGTCGGTGATATATTTTTTCGTCAGAAATGCTATGGTCGTCTTCAAGCTTTAATGGACAGGGGGTGTACTGTTCTATTTGTCTCGCACGCAATGAATGATATTGAACAGTTCTGTCAGCGAGTTCTCTTGCTGCATGAGGGCGAAGAGATTTTTCTGGGACCCGCTGGCGAGGCGGTAAAGCACTACTATCTGGTTGAGCAGGAGGCGCGGCATGGGGGAGCGGTTGTTGCCTCAGATGGTGAACCTTTCAATTCGGAACAGATACCGATGCCGGACTCTGAAGCATTTAATGCTGATTTCTTTTGGCCGAACCCGGATGCGTTTCTGGACATATCCAACGTCAATCAGGTAAGTAATCGATGGGCACATTGTAAGGGGGTTGCCGTTTGTGATTGTTATGGAAACGCCTGTCTCTCATTTGAGCAGGGAGAGACAGCCAGTTTCTTTTATGAATTTGAATTGTTGCAGGATATTGCGGTTCCGATCACAGGCATAACCCTGAGAAATGATAAAGGGATATTGGTACACGGAAAAAGTTCATTGGAATATGGCTCAAAATCACCCGTCGCCATAGCTAAAGGTGAACACATTTCTTGTCGTCAGGATATCAGTTTAGAGTTAGGTATTGGTGAATACAGCGTAACCTTTGGGTTGGCAACTATTTCCAAAGATAATTATGAGAATAGTCACATAGTGATGCATGAACTTCTCCGTGAAAAAATCTTAAGAATATGTCATCTTCCAGATGTCTTCGTACTGTCTATTAGGTTAAGGAGCAGTGGGACACCGGTGCAATTGATGCACCATGGTATTGCAAATCTCCCAGGGGAATGCCATATCTATTCTAATAATACATGCATGACATAGGCTGATAAATGGGAAAGATTATTGTTACTGAATACCCCAAATCAGGTGGCTCTTGGTTGACCAGTCTGCTTGGTGATGTGTTGGGAGTCGTGAAACGGGATATTTACGTAAATAAAAACTTTCACTTATTTGATGTATCTAAACATCCCTGGTATTGTCATACAAATGATTTTGGCATTGCCGACGATTGTGTAATCAAAAGTCATGAACTGCCGGACTCACCTTTGATTAATTTTGAAGCTCAATTTATTCACCTGGTTCGGGATGGACGAGATGTGGTTGTTTCGAAATATTTTTATGAGAAAGATTTCTGTGTGAAAAATGGAATATCAGATTCTTTCGATACCCATTTTGACGATTTCGTGCAAAAGACAGCGGCCGAATGGCGGGATTATATTATGGCATGGGAATCTAAATCAAAAATATACCATTATGAAGAATTGCTTGATGATACATTTGCTGTTCTACAAAAAATTCTTGTGGGTTTCGGTTACACCGTGCCGGGAAAAAATATTCGTCAATCGATTGAAAACAATACTAAAGCAAAATTTAGTGAATCCCTTTCCCGAGCCTATAAATATAATACTTTTGTACGGAAAGGGATGGCTGGGGACTGGTTAAATTATTTTAGTGAAAGGAATTTGTCAGATTTTCAAGAAGTAGCAGGAGATGTTTTAGGTGAAATGGGATATGTGTAAACGTAGTGAGTCATCTATGAGATTTATAATTTAGGGAGCAATGAGAAAAGTATTAATATATACAACTCATAAAGCGGCATCAATGTTTTTACATGAACTAACTG
>JANTFH010000060.1 GCA_024763535.1 Thermodesulfobacteriota bacterium | reverse complement strand
GCAACGGTCTCCCTTAAGAAACAGTTTAGCCCCTTCACGCCGACACTGGCGACAGACAGATTCTCTGTATCGTGCCAAAACTTCCTCCTTAGACTAATGCGGCTACAAATCCCGCAAATACATACGTGACCTGTCGGCCCGCAAATAAGTGCTCTTTCAAGAACATTTTCTTGTTTTAAAACCTGAAAATAAGCTTTAAGGCACTAAACTCTTCTCCGCTTCGGGGGACGACACCCGTTATGCGGGATGGGAGTAATATCTCTGATTACATTAATGGTCATGCCCACACTCTGAATCGCACGAATCGCTGATTCACGCCCGGAGCCGGGCCCTTTTACATGTACATCAACAGTACGCATACCGTGATCCATCGCTTTTCTGGCCGCTTCCTCTGCCGTCTGACGCGCCGCAAAGGGTGTACTTTTTCGTGAACCTTTAAAGCCGACAACCCCGGCATTCGCCCAGGCAATCACATTTCCCTGCGGATCTGTAAAACTGACTTTAGTATTGTTGAAGGTCGCCAATACATAAGCGATCCCCACAGGAACATTCTTTTTTACCCGGCTTTTACCGGATCTTCCTTTCTTCGGATTAGCCATTTTTCCTCCTAGCAGCTTCAGACATCCCTGCCCGCCACCAGTTAATACCTGCTCTAAGCAAACAATTTATCTACGTGTTAACCTTTCCTGACTACCGGACCACGAGCCGGACCTTTACGGGTTCTGGCATTAGTTTTTGTCCGCTGCCCCCGTACCGGCAATTTCCGACGATGACGCAGGCCCCGATAGCAACCGATATCCATCAACCGCTTGATGTTAATGGTTACTTCACGGCGCAAATCACCCTCTATCCGATAATCATTTTCAATCTTATCACGAATACGGGCAAGCTGTTCATCGGTTAAGTCGTCACTGCTGGTATTGGGATCAACCTCAACCTCAGCAAGTATTTTCTGAGCCCGACTGCGGCCGACGCCATAGATATAGGTCAGGGCAATGACAATTCTTTTTTTCCGGGGCAAGTTCACCCCTGCAATTCTGGCCAATGGATTCTCCTCCTAAACTAGCTCGTAATTTATCAACCCTGCCGTTGTTTGTGTTTGGGGTTCTCACAGATTACCCGGACAACACCACGACGTTTAATCAATTTACATTTGTCGCACATTTTTTTTACTGATGCTCGAACTTTCATTTCTTACTCCATGGTTATTACAGATTCAAATCAGTTACCGTGATCTGTAGGTAATCCGGCCGCGACTTAAATCATAGGGAGATAACTGTACAGTTACCTTATCGCCGGGCAATATCTTAATGAAATGCATTCTCATTTTGCCTGAGATATGAGCTAATACTCGGTGCCCATTCTCCAGATCAACCCGAAACATTGCATTGGGAAGGGTTTCAACTACGGTCCCTTCAACTTCAATGACATCCTCTTTATTTGACATCTTTATCTTCCGTAAATTATTACGTTCGTACCGCTGAATATTATCAAGCTCTAACCTGACTTAAAATCTCAGGTTGACCTTCGGTTACCGTGATGGTGTGCTCAAAATGAGCCGAAAGTTTACGGTCTCTGGTGATCGCCGTCCAGCCATCTTCCAGAACCTGAACCCCGTAACCGCCCAGGTTAACCATCGGCTCAATCGCCAAGACCATTCCCGGCTGCAACGTCAAACCGGTTCCGGGCTTCCCGTAATTGGGTATCTGCGGCGGTTCATGCAGTTCGGTTCCGATCCCGTGGCCGACGAAATCACGAACCACACTGTAGCCGTTGGCTTCCGCGTGTTCCTGCACCCGGTGCGATAGGGTGTAGAGTTTCTCTCCGGCAACGGCACATTCAATCGCCAGCATCAACGACTCTTCAGTAACCTGCATAAGTTTCTGAGCGGCTTTACTGACAGTCCCGACGGGAACGGTTATGGCTGCATCGCCAAAATAGCCGTCGAGCTTGACTCCGACATCAATACTGATGATATCCCCCTCTTTAAGCTTGCGCTTTTTTGAAGGGATACCATGCACAATCTCATGATTAACCGAAGTACACAGGGTTGCCGGAAATCCGGCGTAGCCTTTAAATGCCGGTATTGCTCCCTGGCGTAGAATCTCATCTTCCGCCAGTTTATCAAGCTGAGCTGTAGTTACTCCGGGCTCAACTCTCTTTTTTACCAGTTGTAAAACCTGAGCCACCATCAGATTAGCAGCTCTAAGTTTGGCAATCTCACGCTGTGAACGTAGGGCAATCATCCATTAACGACAGCCATAATTGCGGCATAGATCTCATCCGGGCTTCCGGTTCCGGGAATCGACCGCAAAAGCGACTTGCTACTGTAAAAATCGATCAACGGAGCGGTCTGTTTATGATAGTTTTCCAGACGAACCTTAATCGCCGCTTCCTTATCGTCATCCCGCTGATAAAGTTTGGCGCCGCAGAGATCGCAGATACCGTCAACCTTAGAGGGATTGAAAATCTTATGAAAACTGGCCCCGCAGGTACACATCCAACGACCGGTCAAGCGTGCCAGAAGATCGGCATCCGGAACTTCTATACTGACGACGTGATCAATTTTACGGCCACTTTTTTCCAGCATCTCGGCCAATGAGGCCGCCTGTTCTACCGTCCGGGGAAAGCCGTCCAGAATAAACCCAGGCTTACAATCGTCCTCCTGCAAACGGTCGTCAATGATACCGATAACCACTGAATCCGGAACCAGGCCGCCGGCGTCCATATATTTCTTAGCTTCGATACCCATTTCGGTACCTTCTTTAACTGCAGCCCGGAGAATATCACCAGTCGAAATTTGAGGAATCTGCAACGCGTCGATCATCTTCTTCGCCTGAGTTCCCTTGCCTGCCCCGGGGGGTCCCAACAAAATCAAATTCATAATCCTCTCCCTTCAGTTAAATTCACTTATAATAAAAATACAGCCGGTTTCTAACGCCGCCGTTTACCACCGGCTTTCTGCATCAGACCTTCATAATTTCTCGACATAAGATGTGACTGGATCTGCTGAATCGTATCGATACCGACTCCAACGACAATCAACAGCGCCGTACCACCGAAGAAGAAAGGAACATTAAATTTACCAATCAGCAACATCGGCAGAACACAGACAATTGAGACATAGACCGCACCCCAGAAGGTTAAACGAGTCAGAATCTTGTCCAGATATTCAGCTGTCCGCTTACCGGGTCTGATCCCGGGGACATAGCCGCCGAACTTTTTCAGGTTATCGGCGACATCATCCGGCTTAAAGGTAACAGCCGTATAAAAATAACAGAAAATAAAGATTAAAATCACATAGACGATATTATAAGCAATACTGCTCGGTATAAAAGCGGCCGAAAATTTCTTCATTATAGGTATATCGATGAAATTCGCAATCGTCGCCGGGAACATAATTATTGACGATGCGAAAATCGGCGGGATAACCCCGGCCGTATTTATTTTCAGAGGCAGATGCGTACTCTGGCCGCCGACCATGCGCCGGCCCTGCACCCGCTTGGCATATTGAATCGGAATCCGCCGCTGTCCCATCTCGATAAAAACAATGATCGCAACTGTGGCGGCCATCAGAATAACGATAAGCAACATAACGAAAAGGCTCATCTCACCGGTCTTTATCAAACGAACCGTGTTAATCACTGCCGACGGGCCCCGGGCGACAATACCGGCGAAAATAATCAGAGAGATACCGTTACCGATACCACGTTCGGTAATCTGTTCACCAATCCACATGATAAAAGCGGTACCTGAGGTCAGGGTAATAATCGTCAGCAGCCTGAAACCCCAACCCGGAAACATGACAATCATCTCACCGGCGGGGCCCTGCATACTTTCCAGCCCGACCGCAATTCCAAAGCTCTGAATCACACTCAATAAAATCGTTCCATAACGAGTATAACGGGTAATCTTACGCTGACCGGCTTCGCCCTCTTTTTTCAGCCGCTCCAGGGTCGGAACCACCATGGCCAGCAGTTCGATAATGATCGAAGCACTGATATAAGGCATAATCCCCAGAGAGAAGACCGACAGCTTACTCAGTCCGCCACCTGAAAACATGTCAAACATCCCCAGCAGGGTACCTTTCGCCTGAACAAAAAAAGCCGCCAGGGCCTGACCGTCGATACCGGGAGTCGGTACATGGATCCCAATTCTATAGATAAAAAGAAGGAAGAATGTCCAGCCTAAGCGCTTTTGCAACTCCGGGATATTACCAATATTCTCGATGCCCTTAAGCAACCTTAGTCTCCTCTTCAATCTGGCCGCCAGCCTGAGTAATTTTCTCTCTTGCCGTACCACTCAGAGCACTAACCCGGACGGTCAATTTCTTGTTCAAAAGGCCATTGCCGAGAATTTTTATCCGATCGGCTCCAGCATTAACCAGACCCTGCCCAATCAGCGCCGCTGCATCAACGACACTGCCATCTTCAAAACAGTTAAGCTGATGAACATTGACAATAGCAAATTCCTGACGGAAAATATTCGTAAATCCGCGTTTCGGTATCCGGCGCTGGAGAGGCATTTGTCCACCCTCAAACCAGGGGTGAATACCGCCACCTGAACGAGACTTCTGGCCCTTATGACCACGTCCGGCAGTTTTATGATAACCGGATCCTATACCCCGTCCTACTCTTTTTCTATTTTTTGCGGCTCCGCTATCAGCCGGCAGTGAAGCTAAATCGACCATTTCACCCTCAATTTTATGTCATCTTCTGGTGGTTATCAATACAGTACAAAGCTAAAGTAAATTGCAACCGTGGACTACATCCTCTCAACTTCTACCAGATAAGAAATCTTGTTAATCATTCCCGTAATCTGTGGGGTCTCGGTTAAGGTGACGCTCTGACGTATCTTACGCAGGCCTAAAGCCTCAGCCGTTTTCCGGTGTTTCTCAAGACGACCGGCACAACTTCTTTTCAATGTTATTTTAACGCTACTCATTTTTGGCTCCAGCGTATTTAATCTTTTATGCTATCGATTGTAGAGGTGCAACAAAAAGCCGACCTCAGGACTACTTACCCAGGCTAACCGGTTTATTCCGGTTACGGGAAACCTGTTCCGCGCTTTGCAGCTGGCTCAATCCCTCCATGGTTGCCCGCACGGCATTGTGGGGGTTATTGGAACCGATACACTTGGTAAGAATATCCTTGATACCAACGGATTCCAATACCGCTCGCACGGCGCCACCGGCAATAACTCCAGTACCGGGGGATGCCGGCCGCAACAGAACCTTACCAGCGCCGAAGTTTCCGACTACCTGAAAAGGAATGGTTGTCCCGACCAGGGCAACATCGATCATCTGACGCCGCGCCGCCTCAGTACCCTTACGTACAGCTTCCGGGACCTCATTAGCTTTACCAAGACCGAAGCCTACCTGACCTTTTCCGTCACCAACCACAACCAGGGCGCTGAAGCTGAAACGCCGTCCACCTTTAACTACCTTAGCAACCCGGTTGATCTTGACCACCCGTTCGGTTACTTCATCTTCAAATCTGGGCCTTTCCAAGCCACACCTCCATTAAAAAACGCTTTTTCTGTATAAAATAAGCTAAGAAAAACTAAAAATTCAAGCCACCTTCGCGAGCCGCGTCAGCCAGATCTTTAACCCGGCCATGATAGATAAAACCATTACGATCGAAGGCCGCGTCTTTGATATTCAAGGCCAGCAGGCGCTCAGCGATCATACGCCCAACCTCTTTGGCGGCTTTCCGGTTACCACCGGATGCCAGACTAAAATCCTTGTCTTTGCTTGAAGCCGAAGCCAAAGTTTTCTCACTAAGGTCATCAATCGCCTGTACATAAATATTCTTGGACGAGCGAAAAACAGAGAGTCTGGGACATTCAGCCGTGCCGCTGATGGTACCTCTGATTTTGCGCTTCTTTTTCGCCCTTACAATTCTCTTTCTTTTAACTGAATCCACCACATCACCTCTATACGATTGCCGATCGCTTATTTACCAGCTTTACCGGCTTTGCGAATAACATGCTCATCTACATATTTGATGCCTTTACCCTTGTAAGGCTCAACCGGACGAAAAGCTCTGATATCAGCCGCAACCGCACCTACCAGTTGCTTATCAAAACCTTCGATCTTGACAATTTCACGATCGACCGTGATCGCAATACCCTCCGGTATCGGATAGGCAATCGGATGCGAAAAACCTAAAGCGAGATTCAAGGTTTTGCCGGCGACACTGGCCTTATAACCGATACCGTTTATGACCAGGGATTTACTGAATCCCTCAGTCACACCCGTAACCATATTGGCAACCAGAGACCGCATCAGACCGTGAAAGGATCGCGATCTGCGATCATCCGAAACCCGGGTGACATTTATGGTCTTATCCTGTACCTCAACTCCAACCCGCTCAACCAGAGGCTGCTGCAGGTTGCCCTTGGGCCCTTTTACTTTAACCATTCCACCGGCGACGGTAACGTCAACCCCCTGCGGCAGTGGAATCTCCATTTTTCCAATTCGAGACATCTTTTATCTCCAAAAACTTTAAGCCAGCTTACCAGACAGAACAGATATATTCGCCACCAACATGAAGTTCAGCGGCCTTTTCACCGGAAATCACCCCTTTCGAAGTAGAGAGGATACTGGTTCCCAGCCCATTCCTGACCACCGGGATGGCATCATGCTTGACATAATTACGTAACCCGCAGCGACTCTCACGACGCAATCCGTTAATTACCGGACGGTCCTGTTCATCATACTTCAAGTAAAGACGCAAAATTCCATGATTGTCATCGTTACTCAAGACCTTATAATTCTTGATATAACCCTCTTCCATGAGGATATCGGCCAAGCTCTGGTTCATCTTGGTCAAAATGATATCAACTTTCTCAAATTTAACCATATTCGCATTACGAATTCTGGTTAACATATCAGCGATCAAATCGGTTGCCGACATTCTATTCACCTTCTATAAATATTTATAACTCAAAAAAAACAATCTCAGCCTGACTACCAGCTGGATTTTATTACACCCGGGATGTCACCTTGTGATGAGAGGGTCCGGAAACAGATCCGGCACATACCAAATTTACGATAGTAACCACGCGGACGCCCACACAACGGACAACGATTATATTCACGCACTGCAAATTTCTTCGGTCGTAAAGCTTTGACCATCATTGACTTCTTTGCCATCTAACAACTCCTAAGCTGTCGTACCCTAATCTATATAATAAAGAGCTTTAAGTAACCGTCCCCGAAACTACTTTCTAAAGGGAAACCCAAACAGGGACAACAACTCGCGGCCCTCTTCATCGTTTTTGGCACTGGTTACGATTGCGATATTCATACCCTTGATTTTATCGACATTTTCAAGGTCGATCTCCGGAAAAACAACCTGATCACGGAAACCTAAGGAGTAGTTGCCGCGACCGTCAAAGGCTTTACTTGAGATACCTTTGAAGTCACGTACCCGGGGCAGCGTGATAGTAACCAGACGCTCAAGAAATTCGTACATGGTATCACGACGCAGGGTAACCATACAACCGATGGGCATCCCTTCACGCAGCTTAAACTGCGCAATCGATTTACGCGCTTTGGTAATTACCGGTTTACGGCCGGTAATCGCCGCCAATTCAGTTACGGCGGACTCTAATATCTTAACATTCTGAACCGCCTCACCAAGCCCCATGTTAACCACGACCTTCTCGATCTTCGGAATCTCCATGACATTCTTGTACGCAAAACGTTTGCGCATGGCCGGCACTACTTCCTGCTGATATTTTTCCTTAAACAAGCCCATCTAGCTCTATCCTCCGGAGTCAACTACTTGTCAAAAAGTTCTTCGCACTTTTTGCAGTAGCGAACCTTACTGTTATCTTCCATTGTACGCACACCGTAGCGCACCGGCTTATCACACTTCTCACAAAAAAGCATAACATTCGAACGGTGGATCGAAGCCTCTTTCTCAATAATACCGCCCTGCGTCTGATCCATTCCCGGTTTAGTGTGCCGCTTAACCAGGTTCAGTTTCTCAACCACAACCCGATTTTTTGCGTGCAGTACCCGTTTAATCTTACCACTTTTACCTTTATCTTTTCCACCGATGACCATTATTTTGTCATCTTTTTTCAACCGCATCATTGCCAAACTCCAAATAATATTTTTCGCCGTTTCTGGTTTCCCGCAAAATCTATTTACAGGACTTCCGGGGCCAAGGAGACAATTTTCATAAAATTACGAGCCCGCAACTCACGCGCGACCGGACCAAAAATACGGGTACCGATCGGTTCATTCTGGGCATTAATCAACACCGCAGAATTACAGTCAAATTTAATATAGCTGCCGTCGGCCCGACGTATCTCTTTAGCCGTCCGTACAATAACAGCTTCGAGAACTTCACCTTTCTTAACCTTGGAATTGGGCAGAGCCTCTTTGACCGAGACCTTAACGACATCACCAATCCGGGCATAGCGCCGGCGTGAACCGCCCAAAACCTTGATACACAACATTTTTTTTGCTCCGGAATTATCTGCTGAGTCAAGGAGCGTCTCAACCTGTATCATCTTAATTTCTCCCGTATAACGCCTGCTCTATCGATTTCGAGACGCACTCTTATTTGATAGCCTGAACAATAATTTCACTTACACGCCAACACTTATCCTTACTCAAAGGACGACACTCGGTAATCGCTACGGTATCGCCGACAGCACACTTGTTTTCAGGATCGTGGGCTTTATATTTAGCACTTTTACTGATATATTTTTTGTAAGTGGGGTGTTTCACCTTGGTGGAAACCTTGACGACCACGGTTTTATCCATTTTGTCACTGGTTACATTACCAACCATCGTCCGCTTATTTCTCTGGCCGCTGTTCTGCATGGCTCAAATCCTTATACCTGCTTCTACGATTTAATTATCTCAGCTCGCAGCCTTGACTGCACTGATACGAGTCAACACCCGGGCCCGGTCTTTTTTTACCCGGCTAAGCTTAGCCGTATCCTGAAGCTGACTGATACTCTTCTGCAACCGCAGATTAAAAAGCTCCTGTGAGAGTTCGACAACCTTGGCCTGAAGCTCCTCAACACCTATCTCATTTACTTCACTCATCTTCATCACGACACCTCCCGGCTGACCGCCTTGGTCTTGATCGGCAACTTGTGCGCCGCCAGACGCAACGCCTCAAGGGCGACCTCTCTGGAAACCCCTTCCATCTCATAAAGAATCCGGCCGGGTCGGACTACGGCAACCCACTCTTCCGGGGAACCTTTACCCTTACCCATCCGCACTTCGGCCGGTTTTTTGGTCATCGGCTTATCCGGAAAAACTCGAATCCAGACTTTACCGCCACGTTTGATATGACGGTTGATCGCAATACGTGCGGCTTCGATCTGACGGTTGGTCAGATGCCCCGCTTCCTGCGCTTTAAGTCCATAGTCACCGAAAGAG
Source organism: Thermodesulfobacteriota bacterium (assembly GCA_024763535.1). Lineage (GTDB taxonomy): Bacteria > Desulfobacterota > Anaeroferrophillalia > Anaeroferrophillales > Tharpellaceae > Tharpella. The sequence continues at coordinate 4,814 of JANTFH010000060.1, read as the reverse complement.
AGATCTGAGCCCCGCAGCGCCAGACCGCGATTCCGACCCTTCTGCTGCTTCCTATATTTAACCTTTTTTGGCATTAACATGGCAATACCCCTGGTCCTTCATATTTATAATAGTAAGGTCGACTGTAGATACGACCTGAAATCTGTTCCTGTTCCGCAATAAAACTTATAGAGACTTGGCAGCCATAAGCTGCTCCTGCTTGCCGGCCACGATCTCACCTTTGAAAACCCAGACCTTAACCCCGATAATACCGTAGGTGGTATTGGCTTCGGCGACCCCATAGTCGATATCGGCCCGCAGTGTGTGCAGAGGAACCCGCCCATCACGATACCATTCGGAACGGGCGATTTCAGCCCCTCCGAGACGCCCGCCGACGGCAACCTTGATCCCCTGAACTCCGAGCTTCATAGCCATCCCGACACTGCGTTTGATTGCCCGGCGAAAAGCCACCCGCCGTTCAAGCTGCAACGCCACATTTTCGGCAATCAGCTGAGCATCGGTTTCGGGCCGTTTGACCTCATTGATATTGATGAAGATTTCACCCTTAACCAGACGGTTGAGATCCTTCTTCAAAGCTTCAATCTCTGAACCTTTCTTACCGATGATAATCCCGGGCCGCGCGGCAAAGATATTTACCCGAATACGTTTAGCCGCTCTCTCAATCTCGATCTTCGAGATACCGGCATGATACATCTTTTTCTTGAGGTACTTTTTCAAGCGCAGGTCTTCATGCAAAAACTGCTTATACTCTTTATCTGCATACCAGCAGGAATTCCAGGTTTTGACAATTCCCAAACGCAAGCCAATCGGATTAACTTTCTGTCCCAAGACTCATCTCCTGCACATTCTCTGTGCGTAAACTAATTAACTTAAAATGTACGGTTCATAGTAAACCGGTTGATCTCTAATGCGGGAATTAGCCCCGCAAATAAGTGCTCTTACCAGAACATCTTCTTATTAAAAAACAAGAAAATTCTGATAAGAGACTAATAACGTTCGTCATCCAGAACTACGGTAATATGGCTGGATCGCTTGTTGATGCGGGTAGCCCGGCCCATAGCCCGGGGTTGAAAACGCCGCATGGTCGGCCCTTCATCAACAAAAACCCGGCTGATGTAGAGAGCATCGACATCCATATCGCCCCGCTGATCCGCATTTGCAACAGCCGACTCAACCAGTTTCTTTATGGCCGGAGCACATTTTTTCCGGGTGAGCTGTAATGTGCTGATGGCTTTTTCAACATCCATCCCTTTAATCATATCCGTAACCAGACGCGTTTTTCTGGGTGCCATCCGGTAATGTCTCAGTTTGGCCTGAACTTGCATGGCTAAACTCCTTATCTGTTAACTTTTATCTATTTACGAACTTTACTTTTCTTATCGGAAACATGTCCGTAGTAAGTCCGGGTAGGAGAAAACTCACCCAGTTTATGACCAACCATCTCCTCAGTCACAAAAACCGGAATAAATTTTTTGCCGTTGTGAACTGCTAAAGTGTAGCCGACCATCTCCGGGAAAATCGTAGAACGTCTCGACCAGGTTTTGATCGTCTTATTATTGCTGTCAACAAGCTTGTCAACCTTATCCATCAGATGCTGGTCGACAAAAGGTCCTTTTTTAACTGAACGCGCCACTGTGCGGCCTCCTGTTTCAACTTGGGTCAGTCTTACTCTCAGACTTTTTTTATAATCCTGGCAGAGATTTCATCCACCAAAAATTTACACCTATGTCTATGTCCCATTGAGACTTAATCTATTTCTTACGTCTTTTGACGATATCCTTATCCGTGGACTTGTTCTTCCGGGTCTTGTGTCCTTTGGTCGGAACCCCCCAGGGAGTAACCGGATGACGACCACCGGAAGATTTACCTTCACCACCACCGTGAGGATGATCAACCGGGTTCATAGCTACACCGCGAACCTTGGGGCGCAAACCGAGCCAGCGGCTCCGACCGGCTTTACCGATTGAGATATTATCGTGTTCAATATTACTGATCTGCCCCAGGGTCGCACGACAGCGTTCATGAATATAGCGAACCTCGCCGGAAGGCATCTTGATCTGAACCCGGTTTCCATCCTTGGCCATAAGCTGCGCATAGGAGCCGGCACTGCGAACCAGTTGTGCACCTTTGCCAATCTTGATCTCGATATTGTGAATAATGCTACCCAGCGGCATATTCTTAAGCGGCAGGCAGTTACCCGGTTTAATATCAACATTATCACCGGATTCAAGCAGGTCACCTACTTTAATATCAAGCGGAGCCAAAATATATCGCTTCTCACCATCAGCATACTGGAGCAGGGCAATCCGGGCTGAGCGGTTCGGATCGTATTCAACCGTAACCACCCGGGCGCTCATATCATATTTATCGCGCTTGAAATCGATAACTCTGTATTTTCTGCGGTTTCCGCCGCCCCGATGCCGTACTGTAATACTACCGGTATTGTTCCGGCCGGCTTTCTTGTTCAGAGGAGCCAGAAGACTTTTTTCCGGCTGATCCGTGGTGATCTCATCAAATGAAGATGAGGTCTGAAAACGACGACCCGGTGATGTCGGATTATATTTTTTTAGTACCATTTTTATAACCTCTCAGAGAAGCTCTCATAGGATGGAGCCGTCTGTCTCTATTTATACGCCTTCAAATATTTCGATCTTCTGGTCTGGCTGCAGTGTCACAATCGCTTTCTTCCCATCCGCACGTTTACCCAGAACTCTGCCGACCCGCTTTTTCTTGCCTTTGGTCCGGATTGTTTTAACGTCCTCAACCTTAACCTTAAAAAGATTCTCAACCGCTTTGCGAATCTCAACCTTGTTACTTGCACGATCAACTTCAAACGTACACTGACGGCTCATCTGATAAGCCAGCATCGTTTTTTCAGTCATGATCGGATAGCGGATAATATCGTAATATGTACTCGGTGTCATTTCTGTAAGGCTCCCTCAATCTTCTTCAGAGATTCATCGGAAAGAATCAGATAATCATATTTGAGCAGATCGTAGACGTTGACTCCATTCTGATTGACCGCCAGTGCACCGTTCAGGTTGCGGGCGGAAAGAGCAAGTTCACGATTTTCTTCAGCCACAAGCATGGCACTTTTGACCCCAAAGGTCTCGAAAAGTTCGACAACTTTCTTGGTTTTTACCGCGCCCAGAGCCAGATCCTGGAGGATGAAAACTTTGCCTTCCTGAAACTTCTGCGAAAGGACCGAAATCAATGCCTGACGCCGTACCTGTTTCGGAAGCCGGTAACCGTAATCACGCGGCTGCGGGCCGAAAATGGTACCACCACCCCGCCAGATCGGTGAACGACTGGTACCCGCCCGGGCCCGTCCGGTACCTTTCTGGCGCCACGGTTTGGCGCTGCCGCCCTTGACTTTAGCACGGTTCTTTACCGCCGCAGTGCCCTGGCGACGCTTAGCCAGCTGCCAGACGACCACGTCCCGCACCAGGTGCTCTTTGATTTCGGCGTTGAAAACCGCATCAGCAACCTCGGTTTCAGCTACTTTCTCTTTTTGCAAATTATAGACATCAACATTGGCCATATCAATTACTCCGATTATTTCCGGTCATTAGGGAAATATCGCTAAACTTAGCTTACCTTCTTAATCGTCACCAGACAATTCTTAGATCCGGGAACACCACCTTTTACCATAACCAGGCCCCGCTCCGACTGCACCTGAACCACGGTCAGGTTTTTAACCGTCACTTTCTGATTACCCATATGTCCCGGCATCCTTTTGCCTTTAATAATACGACCAGGATAAGCAGAGGTACCGACGGAACCACCGGAACGATGATTCTTGTGAGCCCCGTGGGTTGCCGGCTGCCCCTTGAAACCATAACGTTTCATGACCCCGGCAAAGCCTTTACCTTTACTCTTGGCCGTCACCGCAACCAGATTACCGGCACTGAACATATCGGCAGTCAGAACATCTCCCGGCTGATAAGCGTCTACTCCATCCACCTTGACTTCGGCAAAATGGTAAAAGACCCCTTTGCCCGCCGGCTGACAGTGCCCGCTCTCAGCCTTGTTGGCCCGGGCCATGCTCTTTTCACCAAGACCTAACTGGACGGCATTGTAACCATCTTTTTCCGCCGTCTTAACCTGCACGACCGTGCATGGACCAACCGCCAGAACGGTTACCGGTACCAGATCACCCAGCTCGTTGTAGAGCTGTGTCATGCCAACTTTTTTAGCTAATAATTCCTGTATTTCAGCCATTATTAAACCTTATTACCAACCTTATTAAATCACGCTTTAGATAAGGAATTTTAATGAATTTTGTTAAAAACCAGATTGCAGTCTTTAAGCAAAGATTCTCCTAGAGTTTGATTTCAACATCCACGCCGGCCGAAAGATCAAGCTTCATCAAAGCATCCACTGTCTGCTGAGTCGGCTCAAGGATATCGATCAAACGGTTATGGGTACGCATCTCGAACTGCTCACGCGATTTCTTGTTGACATGCGGTGAACGCAGTACGCAAAACTTGTTAATCGCGGTCGGCAGAACAATCGGACCGGCAATCACCGAACCTGTACGTTTGGCCGTATTAACAATCTCACCCACCGACTGATCCAGTACTTTATGATCGTAGCCTTTCAGTCGGATTCTTATTTTCTGACTCGCTATACTCATTTTTTGCTTCCTCAAGGGGTTTTAACTATCTATCCGCAAGCTTTAGCGGGAGGGTACCAACCCTTAATAATTTCGAATAAAGCTATTCAATAATTTCGCTGACGACTCCGGCGCCGACGGTACGGCCGCCTTCGCGGATCGCGAAGCGGAGCTCTTTCTCCATCGCAATCGGAGTGAT
>JANTFH010000059.1 GCA_024763535.1 Thermodesulfobacteriota bacterium | reverse complement strand
CTTCTCTGGCGGCTGAATTTTCCGAAGATCTGATGAAGTTCTATCGCAAGAACAAAAAACTTCCTTTCGAACATTTGACCAATCGTGAGCGCGAGGTTTTGAAGATGGTTGCCGAAGGCAATACCAGTCGTGAGATAGGAGATCTTCTGTACATAAGCCTGCGCACGGTAGAACATCACCGGGCCAATATCATGCGCAAGATGAAATTTCGTTCGGTGGCCGATCTGATTAAATATGCCCTCGATAAAGGTTATGTCTAAAGGGTTCCGGTTGTCTGCAGCATAGTTGTTTCCGACTGAGGGCACTCTGGATTTGGAGTGCCCTCAGTTGTGTTTGTAAACCATTTTTTTTGAAAATGGCTGGTTTTTTTATTAATGACGGTGTGAAATTTTCTGGGAGTATGAGAATGAGTTCTAAGATTGATCCGTTTGCCGATCTTTCCTGCGTGATTGCTGATCCCGGTCTGGCCGGGTGGGGGCGTAAGGAGATTGAGATTGCCGAACATGAAATGCCGGGTCTGATGGCGATCCGGGAGAAATATCAGGCGGCGCAACCTTTACAGGGAGCCCGGATTATGGGCTCTCTGCATATGACGATTCAGACTGCGGTTTTAATTGAGACTCTGACCGCTTTGGGGGCTGATGTTCGCTGGGCTTCCTGTAATATCTTCTCCACCCAGGATCACGCCGCGGCGGCGATTGCGGCGACCGGAGTTCCGGTTTTTGCCTGGAAGGGTGAGACCCTGGCGGAATATTGGGCCTGTACCTATCAGGCACTCTCGTTTCCCGGCGGTAAGGGGCCGGATCTGATTGTTGATGACGGCGGTGATGCCACCTTGATGCTGCATTTCGGAGCCCGGGCGGAAGCCGACCCCTCTATTCTGGAGCGGGAATACGACTCTGAAGATGAGATTGAGCTGGTGGCTCTCTTAAAAGAGATTCAGAACCGTAAAGCCGCAGATTTTACAGCCTGGGTTGATGCGTGTCGGGGAACCTCGGAAGAGACCACCACCGGAGTGCATCGACTCTATCAAATGATGGAGAAGGGCGAGCTCAAATTCCCGGCTTTTAATGTCAATGATTCCGTCACTAAATCGAAGTTTGACAATCTCTACGGCTGTCGCGAATCTCTGGCCGACGGAATCAAACGGGCCACCGATGTTATGGTGGCCGGCAAGAATGTTGTTATCTGCGGCTACGGCGATGTCGGTAAAGGCTGTGCTCAGTCGATGCGCGGTTTCGGGGCCCGGGTTCTGATAACCGAGATCGACCCGATATGCGCTCTGCAGGCTCTGATGGAGGGTTTCGAGGTAACGACTATGGCCGACGCTCTGGCTGAGGGCGATATCTATGTGACGACGACCGGGAACCGTGATGTGATCACGGCTGAGCATATGGCCGGCATGAAGAACCAGGCGATTGTCTGTAATATCGGTCATTTCGACAGTGAGATTCAGATTGCCCGGCTGAATCAGTGGCCGGGAGTGAAGAAAGAGGAGATCAAGCCTCAGGTTGATCGTTATACCTTTGCCGAGGGTCACCAGATTTTTGTTCTGGCCGAAGGCCGCCTGGTTAATTTAGGCTGTGCCACCGGCCATCCCTCATTCGTGATGTCGGCTTCGTTTGCTAATCAGATGCTGGCCCAGATCGAACTCTGGCAGAACCGCTATGAGGTGGGAGTTTATCGTCTGCCGAAAATTCTCGATGAAGAGGTTGCCCTCCATCATATTCAGAAACTGGGGGCTAAATTGACGGTTTTAACTAAAGATCAGTCCGATTATCTGGGTATTCCGGTGAATGGTCCGTACAAGCCGGAACATTACCGTTATTAGTGCCTTACAGGTTATTTTCTTGTTTTTTAACAAGAAAATGTTAAGTGCTTCACAGGTTCTTTGCCGTCAGGCAGAGGTTCTAATGAAGAAACTTATGCAGAGTTCTGATAAGAGCACTTATTTGCGGGCCAATAAATCTCTTTTGGGTTGCGCCCGCAGGAAGTGCCCTTGGGGTGCGGGGCCTATCCCCGCATTAGTACTTTACAGAACCTTATGCAAAATTTTGGTAAGAGTACTTGTTTGCGACCATCAGGAGTGTCCTCGGGTGCGGGCCGAAACGGTTATATTGGCTTGTGGGGTTTATCTCTGCATTAGATGGGTATGATTACAGTGTTGTCGGTGCGGCTTGTCAAAACTGTAATCAAAAAGCCCGGCGGCGGCCCGGAGGGCATCGGCCGACCATAAAAAATAAATAAAAATAAAAAAAGGGGGCGGTAATTAACCGTCCCCTGCTTTTTATTATCTCATGGTCGGGATGAGAGGATTTGAACCTCCGACCCCTGCGTCCCGAACGCAGTGCTCTACCAGGCTGAGCCACATCCCGTCATGAAATTAGTGGGGTGGCTTTTAACTGATTGAACTTGTAAAGTCAAGGGGAAAATGGTAGTTAGGGTACGATCGGAAAGTGACAATTTTCTTGACTCTATTCTCCTGATGATGGCAGAAAGCGCTGAACTTTCAAAAGCGAACCGTGAGTCCGGGCTGTGAATCTGTATGGCTGCGGAGAAGCAGTGATGCAGGTTTTGCCGATATCTATTATTAACCCATTAGTTTTGCGGAAAAATAAAAAATGAGTAGACAATTTAATAGTTCCTTGACAGCGGCTTATCGCAGTCATGTCTGTGGTGCCTTAAGGGCGGAAAATGTTGGTGACCGGGTAAAATTATCGGGCTGGGTTCAGAACTGGCGTGATCATGGCGGCGTGGTTTTTATCGACCTGCGAGATCGTTACGGTTTGACCCAGGTGGTGTTCAATCCCGAGAATGCCCCTGAAGCTCATAAACTGGCTCACACCCTGCGGGGAGAGTTTGTAATTCAGGTTGAGGGCGAGGTGGTACATCGTCCCGAAGGCACCGTTAACGCCAATATGGCAACCGGAGAGATTGAGGTGCTGGTCGCTCAGATTAAGATCTTGAACAAAGCTGAAACCCCGCCTTTTTCTATTGATGAGACCAGTGAAGTCGGTGAAAATGTCAGACTGCAGTATCGTTATCTCGATCTCCGCCGGCAGCCTCTGCAGGAGGCGATGATTGCCCGACACCGGGTGACCAAACTGATTCGCGACTATCTTGATCGGCACAGTTTTCTGGAGATCGAGACTCCGGTTTTAACCAAAAGCACCCCGGAAGGGGCGCGTGACTATCTGGTTCCCAGCCGTACCAATCCCGGTTCATTCTTCGCCCTGCCGCAATCGCCGCAGCTATTTAAGCAGCTTTTGATGGTCGCCGGATTTGACCGCTATTTTCAGATTGTCAAATGTTTCCGGGATGAGGATCTAAGAGCCGACCGGCAGCCGGAATTTACCCAGATAGATATGGAACTCGCCTTTGTCGAGCAGGATGATATTATCAATCTGGTGGAAGGTATGATCGCTCTTATTTTCAAGGAGATCAACGATTTTGATTCGGAGCTTCCCTATCCCCGGATCAGTTATCAAGAGGCCCTTGATAAATATGGCCTTGATGCTCCCGATATCAGATTTGAGATGGAACTGATTGACCTTTGTCAGGTTTTTGCAGGTACAGCCTTTAAGGTCTTTCGTTCCGTGCTGGATAAGAAAGGTATTATCAAGGGTCTTAACCTCAAAGGCGGAGCCAGCCTCTCCCGTAAGGAGATTGATGATCTCTTGGAGGTGGTCAAGATTTACGGGGCTAAAGGCCTGGCCTGGATCAAGGTGAACGAGGACGGCTGGCAGTCGCCGATTGTTAAGTTTTTTGAGGAATCAGAGATTACCGCTCTCGGTCAGGCGATGGCTGCTGAAGCCGGTGATCTTTTGTTGTTTGTTGCCGATAAACCGGAAATAACCAATGAAGCACTGGGCCGTCTGCGTCTCCATCTAGGCGAAAAAATGGGACTTATTGATAAGGATGAACTGGCTTTCTGCTGGGTGATTGATTTCCCGATGTTCGCCTGGGATGAACAGGAGAAACGTCATACCGCTATCCATCACCCCTTTACCGCGCCGCTGGATGAGGATTTAGATAAGCTTGACACAGAGCCGCTGGCGGTTAAGGCCAAGGCTTACGATCTGGTCTTAAACGGGGTTGAAGTCGGCGGCGGCAGCATCAGGATTCACGATCCGAAAGTCCAGTCTAAGGTCTTCAGTCTGCTCAAAATAGGGGCCGAAGAGGCCCGGGAAAAATTTGGTTTTCTCCTTGATGCCTTGAGTTTCGGGGCGCCGCCTCACGGCGGTATCGCTTTCGGTCTTGATCGTCTGATGATGCTGCTTTTGCAGCGGCAGTCGATTCGTGAGGTTATCGCTTTTCCGAAAACCCAGAAAGCTACCTGTCTTTTAAGCGGAGCGCCGAATACCGTGAATCCGCGTCAGCTGCGGGATCTGGCAATCAAAAAAGCGTGAAATGATTTACAGACCTTCTCGATGCAGTGACTGTATTTAACTCTGTCACTGCTTATGGAGGGTGAAGCAACGTTCGCACTTAATAGTAGCTGCTTCAAAATAAAAGATTTGCAGTATAATCAAACATAAGCAGGAGATTAAAATAATGACAGTTGAAAATATTCAAGGTGAATACATCACTTTTACCGATGGTAAATATGAAGTCCCGGATCATCCGCTGGTGGGGGCGCTGGCCGGAGACGGCATCGGTCCCGATATCTGGAGTGCGACGCGGATGGTTCTGGATGCGGCGGTGGCCAAAGCTTATGCCGGCCAGCGCAAAATCTGCTGGCAGCCTCTGGCGGCCGGGGAGGCGGCTTTCAAGGAGACCGGTTCCTACCTGCCGGAAGCGACCCTGGAGACGATTGAGAAATTAAAGATTGCCATCAAAGGCCCTCTTTCCACCCCGACCGGCGGCGGCATCCGCAGCCTGAATGTGGCTCTGCGGCACCATTTCGATCTTTTCGCCTGCATTCGCCCGGTGCGCTATTACCAGGGGGTTCCCAATCCGATGAAACGCCCCGGTGATCTGGATGTGGTTATCTTTCGTGAGAATACTGAAGATGTCTATGCCGGCCTGGAGTGGGCCGCCGGTTCGGATGAGGCCGAAGAGCTGGGAGCCTATCTGCGGGATAAGCTGCAGGCTAAAGTGCGGCCCGGCTCCGCCCTGGGGATTAAGCCGATGAGTCCCGAAGGGAGCAAACGCCTGATCCGTTCCGCGATTCAGTATGCTCTTGACAATGGTCGTAAAATGGTGACCATGGTTCATAAAGGAAACATCATGAAGTTTACCGAGGGCGCCTTCTGCCAATGGGGTTATGATATGGCAAAAGCGGAATTTTCGAATCAGATAATCAGTGAAGCGGATTTGTGGGATAAATATCAGGGTGAATGTCCCGCCGGCAAGATTGTCTTAAACGACAGGATAGCCGATGCCATGTTCCAGCAGCTGCTGCTGCGGCCGAGTGAGTATGATGTTCTGGCAACCCCCAATCTTAATGGTGACTATCTTTCCGATGCCTGCGCTGCCCAGGTCGGTGGTCTGGGGATTGCTCCCGGAGCCAACGTCGGCAACGGCATCGCCATCTTTGAGGCCACGCATGGCACCGCGCCCAAATATGCCGGGCTTGATAAGGTCAACCCCGGGTCACTGATTCTCTCGGGCAAGATGATGCTTGATTTTATGGGTTGGAATGAGGCCGGTACGCTGGTCGAAAAAGCTCTGCAGGCGGCAATTTTAGGCCGTAAGGTGACCTACGATCTGGCCCGGCAGATGGAGGGCGGTGAAGAGGTCAGCTGTAGTTCTTTCGGGAAGTTGATTGTTGCGGCCATGGAGTGATCTTAATTTAACTTTCTGCAAGAATATCATTTGTTGATAAGCTGCATTGGTCGGTATATTTGAGAAAGTAAAAAAGTAATGCAAACGTTAAGATATTATTTACATAAGGATATTTTTAGAAGGAAACCTGATCGTTTTTCATGGTTTTCTGTCCTAAAAAAAATGCGCTCTAGGCGTAGTTATAATTTTATTTTTTGGTGGCGCATCGCCTGGGTATGGTATCGGTCTGAAAATAGTATAAAACGGGGAGTTGCAAAATATATATATAAACGCTTGCAAAGGAATTATTCGGTTGAAATTCCCTTGAGTGTTGAGATCGGAGCGGGTTTTTTTTTACCTCATCCGCTGGGGATTGTTATTAGAAAAGAATTTGTCGCGGGAACTAATTTTACTCTTCGTCAAAACACAACAATAGGAAGCAACCGTATAAACAAAGAGAAAACGATTTTTGGTGATAATGTTACTGTCGGGGCAAATAGCTGTATTATCGGAAACAATATTGTGATTGGCGATAATGTACAGATTGGCGCGATGAGTTTTGTCAATAAATCCGTTCCCGATAATACCGTAATTATTACCGAAAAAGAAAATCGTGAATGGTGACATGATGGCTGATTTTTCCTGCTGCGCTATTACGATTGAGTTTCGTTCGGAGCGATATTCATCCCGGGTGCCGGATTGATGAACTATATAGAGATAGAGAGTTCGCGGCCGGTAAAAGGGGTTTTGCAGATTCGCTATCGGGATGATACCTTACGCACAACCTACAACCAGTATCTTGACGCCTTTACTGACGATTATTATAAGGTCGTGGTTTTCATGGCCGGCCCTGATACCGCCGGGGTTCGGGAAACTGTAAATGCTGATGAAATCATTTTTCTGGAACTCAGTCGCAAACAGCTAAAAGGTTTGCGGCGGCAGGCCCGCCGGGAGCTGGCCCGGATAATTGGCCGGGTCAATCCTTCAGTTATTCTTGCTCATCGCTGGAAGTCGACCACGATTGCGGTTGCCGCAATCAAGAGCCTGGGATCCAAAGATATCCTGGTCTTTTCCGTGGTCCATGCTCTTTGTCAACTGCAGAGCCTGTCCCGGCGCCTGGTCGGCCGCTTTTTTCTGAAAAAACACTGTCGTTTTATCGGTGTTTCGGAAGCGGTGCGGCAAGACGTGCTGCAGGCGGGTTTCGGTTTTGCTCCGGAAGATGTCCTGGCCCTGCCGAATGGGGTTGATATTGAAAAGACCCGGGCTTCTCTCTTCCCGCGTGAGGAGGCCCGGCATTTACTGAAAATTCCGTCTGGTGTTACGGTTGTCGGTCATGTCGGCCGCCTGGTGCGGGCCAAAGATCAAAAGACCTTGATCTCAGCCTTTGTTGAAGTTTACAAAAAACTACCGAATTCCTGCTTGGTGATTATCGGCGATGGCTACTTTGCGGATGATTTGCGGACCCAGGTTAAAGCGTTGCAGCTTCCGGAATCGGCGGTTATTTTTGCTGGAGCCAGGGATAACGCGGTGCGTTTTATGCCGGCTTTTGATGTTTTTGCCTTAACTTCAGTAGCTGAAGGATTTCCCCGGGTTCTGCTCGAAGCGATGGTTTGCAAAATTCCCATTGTGGCGACTGACAGCGGTGGTATACGTGAGGTTTTTGCCGCTGATACTGAGCTCTGCCGGGCCGGTGATGTCGCCGGGATTGCCCGTAGTTTAATTAAGTCGCTGCAACTTGAGCCGGAAGCCCGACAAGAGCAGGTGGATGCCGGTTTCCAGCAGGTTGTTGATAATTTTTCTAGTGAAATTTTTCGGAAACATCTTCTGGAATTTGTGCAATGACGGCTGTTAAACTTGCGTTTACGATGTTTAAGTATTTTCCTTACGGGGGCCTGCAGCGGGACTGTCTGCGGATTGCCGAGCTCTGTCTCAAGGCCGGGGCCGAAATCGACATGTATGCTGCCCGTCTGCAGGGTGAACCGCCTGAGACCCCGGCCGGGATTAATTTTTTTCATCTGCCGGGAAAGGGGATAAGCCATCATCGCCAGTATCTCAACTTTGCCGATCTGCTGCGGGAGAAGGTTAAACTTAATGGTTATCGGGCGGTGGTCGGTTTTAACAAAATGCCCGGTCTTGATCTCTACTATGCCGCCGATCCCTGCTATGCTGAAACCGTCAGGGATAAAAGTCTCTTCTACCGTCTGACTTCTCGTTATCGTACACTATCGGCCTTCGAAAGAGAAGTTTTTGCACCGGACAAAGAGACCATTATTCTCTCCATATCTGAAGTGCAAAGGGAATTTTTCCAAACTATTTACCATACTCCGGACGAGCGTTTCTGCAATTTGCCGCCCGGGGTGCCGGCTGACCGGCTGCTGCCTTCTGACAGTAGTGGTATGGGTGATTCTTTGCGACATGAACTGCAGATCGGTGCTGATGAACTGATTGTCCTGATGGTCGGCAGCGGTTTCAAGCGTAAAGGGGTCGATCGGGCCTTGAAAGCTTTTAAGGCACTGCCGGAGGATCTTTTGCTAAAGAGCCGTCTCGTGGTGGTCGGTGATGATCGGCTTGATTATTATCGTAAAATGGCCCGTCGCCTTCAGGTTGGCGAAAGGGTGATTTTTACCGGCGGCCGTACCGATATCCCGCGTTTTCTAGCGGCCGCGGATATATTTCTTCATCCCGCTTATCAGGAGAATGCCGGTCTGGTATTGATAGAGGCTTTGGCGGCTTCCCTGCCGGTGTTGGTTACCGCGGTCTGCGGTTACAGCGTACATGTTGCTCGGGCTGACGCCGGATTGCTGGTGCCCGAGCCTTTCGTGCAGGAGGAGTTGGATAATCATCTTGCCCTGATGCTGGGGTCGGCGACAGAAAGGAGCAGATGGAGCGAGAATGCGCGCAAGTATGTTGCTGAAACCGATCTTTTCAGTCTTGCGGAACGGGCGGCTGAAATGATTATGAAGGTCGCGAAAAAAAGAGATGAGGTGCTATCATAGTTAATAACAGTCGCTGGAAGAAACTATTGGAAATGCGCCGGGCCGCAGTGGCTGAAACCCCGTGGTTTTTTGTCTACGGCAGTCTGATGCGGCGTTATGGCAATTTCAACCGTTTTCTGCGTCGCAAGGTGTTGAGTGTACATCCTGCTTACTGTCAGGGCTTTCTCTATCATCTGCCGATCGGCTTTCCCGGTCTGATTACGCTGGACGACTGTGAGGATGTGGTCGTTGGTGAATTGATGAATTTCAAAAACCCGGTCAAGATTATGCGGGCCTTAGATCAACTTGAAGGATATCACCCGGATAATCACTCAAAGAGTCATTATATTCGCAAAAAACTTCCGGTCATCGTTGAAAAAGACCCCGTCAAACAGGAATTTTCCGAGGTTGAAGCCTGGGTCTATACATATCCCGCCGACCACCTGAGTCCGGAGCATCAGAAGGAGTTTTTCATCTCCTGCGGTAACTGGAAACTTCTCTGTGAACAGCCTCTGTTGAAAAAAGGGCGGAGAATCAAAAAGCTTTTTCAAAAAATTAAAAAAAAGCCTGATCCGAAAAAGATTCACATCGATCCAATGTTCTGTATGGATGAAGAGATGCATGCGCTATGGTCAGTCACTACGGCCTGTTCCCAGTTTTGTAAAAATCCAGGTCAGTGCCGGGCCAACCGGCGGAAGTTGTGGAGAAGTTTCGATTTATCTTAAGAAAAAGTAGAAGGTGTTCTGCGGTTCTTTACTTACGGTCAGGGTGACGAGCGGATAAGTTGTTGTGAACGGGAGAGTCTGTCACTCAAACTGCAGCTGAAATTATTTAAGAAACGGCTACTGTAGACTCCCTCTTTCTTGAGCCCGGTAACTATATTTTTGACAAAGCTCTGCCGGACGGTGAAGGACAGGGGGTAGGGATTTTCCGCCCAGGAGATGATCTCGGGTAGCTGATCAAGGCAGTGCCGGCCAAGTTTGTAAGCGTTGTGAAAACCCTTCAGGGTTAAAATCACCGGCTGATAGTTGTCTTCATCACTTAAAGCCCGTCCTTTCAGCCTGAGAAAGGCGTATTCGATTACCTCCTTTTTGTTTTCCGAGAGCAGGTTGAGGTGCTTCCGGCGTTTTATGAATCGGTGGAACTCCCGATCGGCCAGGCGTTTTTCCTTAAGTTGGCCTTTCTCATCGTAAGCGAGGTCCCCGCCGAGCAGCAGCAGACAGATAAATTCATCAAGCTCAGGTCTGATCTCGCCGTGAATCTGCTGCTCGATATTGATATGCAGGCTGTGGGGTTTGATCTCCTTGATAAAATCGATACTCTCGAGAATTATCTGGTCGGCGATCGCCGGGTCGCAGGTTAGAGGCAGCGTGTAGGTTCGGGGGTAGTCAATCCGCACCATTGAATATTCGAAAAATCCTCCGTAACGAGTGAAACTCAACGGCCTGCGGCCGTGTTCATGGGTGTCGACATAGCCGCCCAGTCGCCAGGTAACTTCTTCCAGCTGAAAACTGCTGTAGTGTTCAAAATTTTTGAAAGGATCTTTTCCGATAAGAGCTCCGGGAATTTTTTTATCAACGGCTTTACGTCCCAGATTGCTGAACTCCATCTCAATGCCGATTGGAGTTATGCCCGGAATACTCATCGCTATGACCGCATCCGCTTCATCCTGCATCATCTTTCGGTTATATATCTTGTCGGCAAGCGGAAAAGTGAGCAGCATATAGATAAAGTGATGGCGGATGGAGTTGGCAATTACCTGTTCAACAAGTTTTTCAAGTTCAAATTCCCAGAGGTCACAGTTTCGATTGAGCCAGCGCAGAACCACCAGATTGACCGGGGTCTCCCAGTAGCATGAGGGTGAAGGCGAAGGGAGGTTCAGTTCATGTTTACGGCGGGCAAACTGGACCAGAAAGCCGAAAAGGTAGTGGCGGAAGATAAGCTTTAAGTAGTTTTCGGTGAGTTCTCTATCCAGCCAGTTGAGGCGGCTGATGCTCAGATTGCGATGGACGAAGTTGCCGGCCGCGAGTTGTTCGGAACGGAAATTTCCTTTTGCCTGCCCGGTTTTCAGAAGATAAAACCGTCGCAGATAACTGACCCCGACAAATTCCCGCTGGATCATCTGCCGGGCGACCGGAGAGAGCCGGTTATACATATCTCTGTAACCGGTTGCCTGATACTCCTTCGGGAAAAAGAGGGCCATTTTTGATGAAATCCTTATAAACTGGATCAATCAGAATTGATTTTTGAAGCTTATCCGGTATTTTGTCAGAGGCTTTTATATCATGTAAAGAAAATTCAGGCAAGAATGGTGTTGAACCTGTCACTTTCTGTCTGCCGCCGTCTACCACCCTTTTCAACTTGATTTTACTTGGATTTATTGCTATGCAACTCCCCGGTAATTGTATGCGATACGGCCCTGTCCGCTAAGGTGGTCCGGTTGCAGAAGTCGTCTTTTACCTTAAGTTATTGCCGCTTCCCGGCAGGTTTTGTCCGGACAGCTCAACTTGCGGCAGGTTTGATTTTTTAATTCAGATTATTTTTAATCCAAGAGAGTATTCATGCCCAAAGAATTAAACCGGTCTGTTCGAGATCCCTTGAGTTTGTCCGGGCCGTTGATCTCTTTGGGTTTGCTGATTCTGCTGGCGTTGGTTCTGCGTTTGATTTCACTCTCCCGGGAACCGCTGATTAATCCCGATGGCATAGTCTATATCCTGCAGGCTAAAGCTTTCTACCTGCAGCAGGCGGATCAATTCCTGAAAGCCTATCCCTACCCGACCAACCTCTCCCTGATGATTGCGGGACTCTTTCATCTCACCGGAGACTGGGTTCTGTCCGGCCAGTTGATATCCCTGTTTTTCAGTCTGCTGACCATTATCCCGCTCTACTTGTTCAATCGGGTTTTTTGGCCGCGGCGTACGGCAATCATGGTGGTGGCCCTCTATGTGGTCTCTCCGGTTTTTGTCGGTCTCTCTCATCAGATTATTAGGGGGCCGCAGTTCTGGTTTTTCCTGGTAGTGGGGCTCTGGGGCTTCTGTGATTTTATTGAAAGAGATGATCCGCCGCCTTATCAGCTGTCGCTGGTTGCCATTGCTTTTATCTTGGCCGCCTGGAGCCGGATTGAGGGTTTATTGCCCTTTTTTATTGCCGGCGGATGGTTGATGCTCGATTCCAGACTGCGGCGGTTTCGATATATTGCGGCCTATTTGCTGCCTGTTTTTTTACTCCTTTTAATTGCCGGGGGATTGCTCCTGAGTCACCGGTCTGTGCCCTTCGATCCGCTGAAAATTTTGACTCACGGGGTCAGCGGCCGCCTGCTCGATTCAATCGAGCGTTTTCAGTGGCTGCGGGATGCTCTGGCTGATCTGGGAAATAATCCGCCGCCCGGTATCGTGCCCGATTTTTTTGATGAGGCCCGCCTGTTTCTTTGGCTGTTGGCTCTGGGAGTAACCGGCCATTCAATTCATAAAACTTTCGGAAATATATTTTTTCTGATTACGTTTTTCGGCTGGCTGCGTGTCGGCTCGGAAAACACTGAAAAACGGCGGCTGATCGGATCTGAGAAGTTTTTGATAGTTCTGATCGCTTTCGGGATTGTCTTTATCTGTCTGCAGATCTTTTTGAACTGGAGCAGCAGCACAAGGTTTGTGGCTTTAATATATTTCCCGCTGCTGGTTTTCTCCGGGTCCGGCTTTAATAAACTGTTTTTTTATTGGCATAGATTCCGGCCCGGTTCAAGTCCGGCTCTGGTAACCGTACTTTTTTGTCTGGTTTTAGTCGCTTGCGCTTCTCCTTCAATTTTGAAGAGAAGTCACCTGAGTCAGGCGGTAGTCTTTAAGGAGATAGGGCAGGAACTTAACCGCCGTCATACACCAAACCGGGAACTGGATTTATGCGGTACTTCCAATAAGATTTCATACTCCCATTTTTATGCCACTGTTTACGACCCCGGACTCTCATTATCAGCTGAACACTGCAACATAATCAAAGTGGATCAGCTTAAACCCGGCTTGCTGCAGGATGGCGGCTATGATTATCTGCTGCTGTATGACCGTGATGGCGGTCGGCAGCGTTTTTTGCAGCTTCTGGATAAAGAATCGAAGAGTAAAATTGTTGCTGTTATCGAAAAAAAGACAAAAAAATATGGTACGGTATCTCTTTTTGCCCGCCGGCCACCAAGGTGAAGATGGAAACAGTTACAATTTGGCTGCCGGGGATATTTTCCGGTTTGAGTTTGCTGGTGCTGCTGATTATCTGGTGGCTGGTTGCCGATTTCCGGCGGCGTTTTAACCGTGGACTTGAACAGCAGTTTCACCGGCAGCGGCAGGAGTTTACTGAAGAATCCCTGCGCCTGCGGGAAGAGGTGGCCCGGGCCCAGAAAGCGGTTGCTGAGACTCTGGTCAAGGTTGTCAGTGAAATCGGCAATTCGCAGCAGACGGCACTTATGGCGGTCGAAGAGCGGGTAAAGCATCTGACCGATGCGCATGAAATACGTTTTGAGAAACTGCTTGAAAACGTCGACAGGAAACTTTCCCGGTTGCAGGAGAGCAACGAAAAACGGTTGGATCAGATGCGCCGGACGGTCGATGAAAAACTGCAGAGTACGCTGGACAAAAGACTGGGCGACTCTTTTAAGTTGGTCAGTGAACGTCTGGAGGCGGTTCAGCGAGGTCTGGGTGATATGCAGAACCTGGCGGTCGGGGTCGGTGATCTGAAACGGATGCTGACTAATGTTAAAACCCGGGGAACCTGGGGTGAATTTCAGTTGGGAGATATTCTGGAGCAGATATTGACCCCGGATCAGTTTGCCCGCAATGTCCAGACGGTTGCCGGTTCGAAAGCCGTGGTTGAGTATGCGGTCAGGCTGCCGGGAAGTTATTCGAGTGATTCGGTCTGGCTGCCGATTGATGCTAAATTTCCGCAGGAGGATTATCAGCGTCTGCTCGATGCTTCCGAGAGAGGTGATGGCCGGATGGTGGAAAAATCAGCTGCCGCTCTGCTGCGCACTCTGGAGTTGGCCGCAAGAGAGATTGCGACAAAATACCTTGACCCTCCCGGAACCACCGATTTCGCAATTATGTTTCTGCCGACAGAAGGGCTCTATTCCGAGGTTTTGCGGCAGCCGGGGGTCGTCGAAAAACTGCAGCAGCAGTTTCGGGTGGTGGTTGCCGGACCGACCACTCTGGCGGCTCTTCTTAATAGTCTGCGTATGGGTTTCAGGACTCTGGCTATTGAAAAACGTTCAAGTGAAGTCTGGACCATCCTCTCCGCGGTCAAAACCGAATTCAATAAATTCGGAACGGTGCTTGAGCGGGTCAAAAGTCAGTTGGAGACGGCCTCCAATACGATTGAATCGACCGGCGCCCGAACCCGGGCGATGGCTCGTAAACTTAAAAGTGTGGAGGAGATGCCGGTTGACATGGCTCCGGAGGTTCTCGGCCTGGATGAGGCCGGATTGGACGCGAAGAAGGAGGTCTCCGGATAGGTTCAGAGCCTCTCTGCTGTAGA
>JANTFH010000058.1 GCA_024763535.1 Thermodesulfobacteriota bacterium | reverse complement strand
ACTTTCATCGAAACAGTCCCGCAGCAACAACAGAGAACGACTGCCGACAAAACTTGCCGACGGGTGGTCACACACAGCCTCGGCAACCTGACAATATATCTTAAACTCACGTTCTAAAAATGAGGCCAGGAGTCCTTTGCGGGTATTTTGCCGTCCGATAATAAAAACAACCCAGTCTCGGGTTGTAAACTCTGCCGTAGTCACAATAGTGTCAACCTGTGAGAAAGTTAAACATTACCTGATTCAAATCAGGCACTATCAATAAGCTTAGTAAACGTCAAGTAATAATTCGCTTTTATTCAGCTAAAATACTCCCGGGCCGAGCGGGTAACTACACGACCACGGGGAGTCCGGGCAAGAAACCCGGATTGCAGCAGGAAAGGTTCACAGACATCCTCCAGCGTATCGGACTCCTCATTCAGGACCGCGGCCAGTGTCTCAATTCCGACCGGCCCGCCATTGAACTTATTGATAATGGCGTCCATAAAGAGCCGGTCCAGATTATCAAAACCTAAAGCGTCAATCTCAAGGTTATCCAGAGCGGCGGCAGCGATTGACCGGGAAACCAGGCTGTGACCATCTACCTGAGCAAAATCCCGCACCCTTTTCAACAGACGATTAGCAATCCTGGGAGTACCCCGGGAGCGCCGGGCAATCTCTACGGCTCCATCCCTGTCCACTTCAATGTTAAGGATCCCGGCTGAACGCAGGATAATTTCAGAAAGCTCCTCTACCTGATAAAACTCGAGCCTAACAACTATACCGAAACGATCCCGCAGAGGAGAAGAGAGCAAACCGATCCGGGTTGTCGCTCCGACCAGAGTAAAGGGCGGCAGATCCAGAGAAATTGAACGGGCCGCCGGCCCCTGACCAATGATGATATCGAGTTTAAAATCTTCAAGGGCGGGATAAAGAATCTCTTCCACGGTACGGTTAAGCCGGTGGATTTCATCAATAAAAAGAATGTCGTGGGGTTGGAGATTGGTAAGGATTGCGGCCAGATCACCCGGACGGGTAATCGCCGGACCGGAAGTGCCGCGAATCTGGGCCCCCATTTCAGCGGCAACGATACGGGATAAAGTAGTTTTTCCGAGTCCGGGCGGGCCGTAGAGAAGCAGATGATCCAAAGCTTCGGACCGGCCGCAGGCGGCCTCGATAAAAACCTTCAGATTATTCACAGCCTTTTTCTGGCCGACATAATTGACCAACTGATGCGGCCGGAGACCCTCTTCAATGGGACCATCGTCGGGGTTCAAACCCGGTTCCAGCAGACGTTCATCAGCCACAATGGAACTCCTGCAAGGCCAGTTTCAAAAGTACTTCAAGTTTATCTTCAGCAGGGTGGTTTCGCAAGACAGCCGCGACACAAGCCTCGACCTCGCTGCTGCGATAGCCCAACGCTTCCAGAGCCGCGACCAGATCCCGCCCGACATCGCGGCCGGAACCTGAAGCACTTTTCAATTCAGTCCGCAAATCAGCCAGTTCAACCTCTCCAAGCTCTTTTTTCAAAGCCTCTCCCAGTTCAAGTACAAGGCGCTGAGAAAGTTTTTTCCCAACCCCGGGAAGTTTGGCCAGAGCTGTCGCCTCCTGATTGACAAGCTCTCTTTCAAGCTGATCAATCGGGGCTCCGGAGATAATGGTAAAAGCAAGTTTCGGCCCAACGCCGTTGACCTTCAGCAGACGTAAAAACATCGTCTGCTCGCGGCGTTCGAGAAAACCGTAAAGAAATATCTGATCATCCCGAAAACGGGTGGTTACCCACAGGAGCAACTCTTTTTCTAATTCAGGCAGGCGCTCCCGGGTCGTGGCAGCGATCTGCAGGGTGTAGCCGACACCTCCGGCTTCAACAATAACTTCCGTCTCACTCCTGTAGACAAGAGTCCCGCGAATACGACCGATCATGCGGTCGGCCATCCCCGCAAACGGGACTGATGGTGATGACAAATTGCCACCGCCAGAGCATCCGCAGCGTGTTCGCCTGAAACTTTTTTTATATTTAGCAGTAATTTTACCATGTGCTGAATCTGATCCTTGGTTGCTTTACCATAACCGGCAACCGTCTGCTTAACTGTCGCCGGGGGATATTCTTGAATATCGAGACCGTAACGAGCCGCAGCCACTATGACCGCGCCCCGGGCCTGGCCTAAAACCAGCATACTTTTGACATTACTGCCGTAAAAAATGCCTTCGACCGCCAATATATCCGGTTTGAATTTATCGAGAAGCTCAGCCGTCCGGTCGTAAAGCAGGGCCAGCTTTTTACCCATTTCAGCCTTAGCCGGAAGTTTTAACTGTTCATCATGACAATAGTCAAGCCGACCGGCATGCTGCTCAACCAATCCAAAACCGGTTATTGAACTACCGGGATCAACTCCTAAAACCATCACCGGCAACTAACTCTGCAGCTCTTCCAGCAGGGCTTCATCGATATCGAAATTAGAGTAGACCTTCTGTACATCATCACAATCTTCAAGGTTGTCCATCAAACGCAGCATCTGTTCCGCATGTTTGCCTTTAAGCTCAACCGTATTGGAAGGAACCTTATCGACAGCAGCGGAGACCATCTCCACACCGGCATTTTCCAAAGCCTGGCGCACATCTTCAAAAGTCTCAGGAGCCGTGTAAATTTCAATAAACTCCTCGCCATCTTCATCAATAACATCATCGGCTCCGGCCTCAAGCGCCAACTCAAAGAGAGCCTCGGCATCAACCTTCTCACGCTCGCAGGCAATCACTCCTTTAGTTTCAAATATCCACGCAACACAACCGTTCTCACCCAGATTGCCGTTCCCTTTAGTGAAAATATGGCGAATATCAGCCGCGGTCCGATTCTTATTGTCGGTCAGGATATCAAGCATGACCGCAGCCCCGCCGGGACCGTAGCCTTCATAGGAATACTCTTCGTAATTTACCCCGTCAAGATCGCCGGTGCCTTTTTTAATCCCGCGCTCGATATTGTCCTTGGGCATATTTGCCGCTTTTGCCGCTGCCACTGCAGTCCGCAGGCGCGGATTCATCTCCGGGTCACCGCCTCCGGCCCGGGCGGCAACAATAATTTCTTTGATTATTTTGGTAAAAACTTTACCTCTTTTAGCATCAGCAGCACCCTTTTTATGTTTGATACTGCTCCACTTATTATGACCTGACATAATTAAACTCCAGAAATATTGTTAAAACTCATAATGCTTGAGATTGCCGTAATTTGCTGATTTTGTCAAGACGTAAAAAGGCCGGCACTTAAATAAGTGCCGGCCTTATGTCTTAGTAAAACAGGATGTATCTCGTTTACATCTTCATCAGCAAAGGAGCGATAACCAATGAAACGATAGACATCAATTTGATCAGGATATTCATGGCCGGACCGGAGGTATCTTTGAAAGGATCACCAACCGTGTCACCGGTAACCGCGGCTTTATGAGCGTCGGAACCTTTACCGCCGCAATTTCCCTGCTCGATGTACTTTTTAGCATTATCCCAGGCGCCACCGGCGTTGGACATAAAGAGCGCCATAAAAACACCAGTCAGGGTTGCACCGGCGAGCATTCCACCCAGTGCTTCAGCCCCAAGGCCGTAACCAACCGCGATCGGAGCCAGAACCGCCATCAAACTCGGAACAATCATCTCTTTCAGAGAAGCTGCGGTACTGATATCGATACATTTATCATATTCAGGTTTACCGGTACCTTCCATAATCCCCGGGATTTCGCGGAACTGACGACGAACTTCTTCAACCATAGCGTAGGCTGCTTTACCAACCGAAGACATGGTCAGAGCACCACACATGAAAGGAATAATTCCGCCGATAAAGAGACCGATAACCACCATCGGATTGGTCAGGTTGATAACTTTCAGACCGACTGCCGAACTGTAGGCTGAGAAAAGAGCCAATGCGGTAAGGGCGGCGGAACCAATGGCAAAACCTTTACCGATAGCAGCCGTCGTATTACCCAGAGCATCAAGACCGTCTGTAATCGCGCGGGTCTCTTCACCCAGTTCACACATTTCCGAAATACCACCGGCATTATCAGCGATCGGCCCGTAAGCGTCAACCGACATGGTAACCCCGACCGTGGCCAGCATACCAACCGCGGCAATACCGATACCATAAAGGCCGATAAATTTATAACCACCGAAGATTGCGGCACAGATCAGAAGAACCGGAATTGCGGTACTTTCAAGACCTACGGCAAGACCGGTAATGATATTGGTTCCGGGGCCGGTTTGACTGGCTTCAGCGATTTTAACAATCGGGCCGGCAGCGGTGTAGTACTCGGTAACCAGACCAATCAGGATACCGCAGGCACAACCGAAAGTCAGAGCCCAGAAGACGCCAACCGGAAGACCCATATATTTCGCGGCCCAGTAAGCTCCAATCAAGAGCGCACCGGCACCAACGAAGGTGCAGTAACGCAGGGCATCAGCCGGGTTGTATTTTTCCAGAATCTTCATGGAAAGAATACCGAGCATAGAACTGACGATACCGATCATAACCACAATCAGAGGATAGGACATGAAGGTATAGCGGGCAGATTCATAAACCGCTCCGGTAGCGGTGGCACCGATGGCGATGGTCGCAATAACCGAACCGACATAGGATTCAAAGATATCAGCCCCCATACCGGCGATATCACCAACGTTGTCGCCAACGTTATCAGCGATGGTCGCAGGATTTCGCGGATCATCTTCCGGGATACCGGCTTCAACCTTGCCCACCAGGTCAGCGCCGACATCAGCCGCCTTGGTGTAGATACCGCCGCCGATACGAGCAAACAGAGCGATTGAACTTGCACCCATGGCAAAACCACTGATGTAGGTTGAAGTCTCCGGTGAACCACCATAAAGATAGAAAAGGACACCAATTCCAACCAAGCCGAGAGAGGCAACAGACATACCCATTACCGCGCCGCCGCTGAATGCGACACTTAAGGCTTTGGCCTGACCGGACTGGTTAGCCGCAGCTGAAGTCCGGACATTGGCGCGGGTCGCAGCCACCATCCCGAAGTAGCCGGCAAAAACAGAACAGATAGCACCACCTAAAAAAGCATAGGCAGTCTGCTCACCAAGCATACTATAAAGCAGAGCAAATACAACGATGACAAAGATAGCTAAAATCTTGTACTCACGTTTCAAGAAAGCCATCGCCCCGGAGTGAATGGCTTCGGCAAGATCTTTCATCTTGTCGTTACCAGAATCCTGCTTGACAACATACGAGTAAAGCACACCGGCAAAAAGGAGCCCTATAACTCCCAGAATAGGTGCGTACATGGTATAACTTTCCATACTTTTCCTCCCTTGCAATAAAGCGTTTCAGGTTAAACTAAAAATTACTTAAACCACACTAACTTTAACAAACTTAAACGTTTCTCTATACTGGAGAAACAAATATTACTTAAAATTTCAAACGTCTTCAACTCTAATCCGGCGGTTCAATTGATTCATTGCCGCCGGCACTCCTGACTCTAGAAGTTTAATCAGTCCGACAAATACCCGCTGTTTTACATCATCAACCAGCTTCAGTTCAGCGGCCGGAAAACGATCTAAAACAAACTTGACCGTATCTATCGTATCAACCCTCATCTCGCCGCCGACACCTAACCGAAAACGAAGAAAATTTGAACTGTCAAGTTCATCAAACAGTGACTTAAGCCCATTATGGCCGCCACTGCCGCCACCCTGTTGCAGTTTGATACGACCTAAATCGAGATCCAGATCATCATGGATAACCAGCAACCGCAGATCATCGAACTGCACCCGTTCCCGCAAAGCCCGAACCGCAATCCCGGAATTGTTCATAAATGTCTGCGGTTTAACCAGGAATACCGATTTTCCCGCCAGATTGACCGGAGCGATTTCAGCCTGGGCGTATTCAACAAAGGCAAAAGAGCTTGACGAACTTATTTGCTGCAGTAAATAATCAACGACAATAAAGCCGAAATTATGCCGGGTTCCGGCATATTCAGAACCCGGATTACCGAGACCAACGATAACCAGGGGATCAGCGGAAAGAGCCGATTTCACTTAAATTAAAGCAGGCTACTCAGCCGCATCCTCACTCTCTTCAGCCTCAACCGCATCCTCACCTTCGATCTCTTCATCATCGGCGACCGCGACCTCTTCTTCCTTGGCTATAGTCTGAACCGTAACCAAGGTAAAATCTACGGAGGTATCGAATTCAATCCCTTCAATATCCAGATCGCTGATATGGATCGCATCACCGATACCGAGTTCGGTAACATCGATAACAATATTTTCCGGGATAGCCCGGGGGAGACATCTCGCGACTAAACTCCGCCGCACCGGCTGCAGCAGACCACCCTCGGCCACTCCAATTGCCTTGCCTTCGAAAACCAGCGGAACCTCGACCTGAATCTTTTCACCATAGCGTACCCCATAAAAATCGACATGTATCACCCGACCGCTTATAGGATCTACCTGAGTATCTTTAACAATAGAGAGCATCTCATCACTTGCACCGGCACCATCTACATCCAGCGTAACCAATCCACCGGCCCCGCTCTCCTGTAAAAACTTCTCAAAGACCGTCCGATTGACGGCATATTGACTGACTCCGCACTGTTTACCATAACGAACCGCGGGAATCTTGCCTTCACTACGCAATTTCCGGGCATATCCTTTGCCGCTCTCAGTTCTAGTTTCAACTGCTAATTCCACAATTGCCATAACCTTGAATCCTCCTTAAACAACAGCGATATCTGTATTCTTTATAAAGAATATGGCTGCTGAAAAAATACTAATCTTATTTGATGAAGCTATTAAACCAACAAAATCCTAAAAAAACAGCGCACTCACCGAATCACCAAAATAGATCCGTTTGATCGCATCCGCGAGCAGGGAAGAGACCGAAAGAATCTCAATTTTAGCACACGCCCGGATTCGGTCAGTGGGCGGCAGAGTGTCGGTAATGATTACTTTTTCCAGCTTAGATTTCTCAATCCGCTCAATCGCGGGCCCGGACAGAACTCCGTGCGTCGCCAGACCGTAAACTTTGGCGGCCCCCTTTTCAACCAGAGCATTAGCGGCCTCGGTCAAGGTCCCGGCGGTATCTATCATATCATCAAGCAGAACCGCGGTTTTCCCGTCGATATCGCCGATGACATTCATAACTTCCATAACATTGGGTCCACTCCGGCGTTTATCGATAATCGCCAGTGAGACTTTCAAATTTTTAGCAAAAGAGCGGGCACGTTCTACGCCGCCGGCATCAGGAGACACCACCACAATATCGTCTTTAATATTTCCCCTGACATAGTCAAGCAAAACCGGTGAGGCGTAGAGGTGATCGACCGGAATATCAAAAAAACCCTGAATCTGGCCGGCGTGGAGATCCACGGTTAAGACCCTCTGGGCCCCGGCTACCGTCAGAAGGTCCGCCACCAGTTTGGCCGTAATCGGGGCCCGGGGGGCTACCTTACGATCCTGACGGGCATAGCCGTAATACGGTATAACGGCGGTAATCTCAGCCGCTGATGCTCTCTTTAAAGCATCAATAATTATCAGCAGTTCCATCAGGTTGGCGTTAACCGGATCGGAGGTCGACTGAACCACAAAAACATGCATCCCGCGCATACTTTCGTGGAGTTCAACCATTATTTCGCCGTCACTGAAACGCTTGACTACGCCCTTGCTTAAAGGCTCACAGAGATCCTTACAAAGGGCGTTAGTAAGCAGCGGGTTCGAATTTCCGCCAAATATTTTCAAGCGTTCCATTTGCATATATCCTGTATATTTTTCAATAAATAACACTTTACAAATCAGACCGGATCATTATTCGTAAAACCAGCGCTCAGTCAACGGATAAACTCAGTCTGAAACAACTCCGGCAGTGGCAGGGGCGGTAGGATTCGAACCTACGCATGCAGGCACCAAAAACCTGTGTCTTACCGCTTGACGACGCCCCTGTATATGCCGATGGCTAAAGATGCGCCCCTAATATAGAAAAAGCCGTCACAAGTCAAGCACGATGTGAATTCGCAGCTGTTTTATTTTTTCAAACCATAACCATCATGGATAAAACTGATTCAGATTGCGGGCCAGAAAAAAATCACAGCCGGAATTTTGCCAGCGCTGCCGGGCTTGAGCTTCCGCCTGAACTACCGCCGCAAACTCGGAATAGACCGCATAAACCACCGAACCGCTGCCGCTCATCAAGGCTCCCTGAGTCCCCGGAGTCTCCGCCAACCAGGTTTTGATCTCCAGAAGCTGTGGATAAGAGGCCATAACCGTAGCCTCAAAGTCATTCTCCAAACAGTAGCCGGCTCCAGTCGACGACGCTTTGAACTGTTCAAGATCGTAATCGGGAGAGCAGTTTTCCGCCGCCGCGTTAAGGCTTGAGTAAGCCCAGCCGGTATTAATGCTGAAATCCGGCTTTATGAGCAGATAATAACGTCTTAGGCTCTGTCTTAAAGGAGTTATCCGGTCACCGATACCTTCAATCAAAGATAACTCAGGCGTAAGAAAAAAGGGGATATCGGCACCGAGAGAGGCCGCAATCGCAATCAGCTGTTCTGACGCAAGTTCAAGATTATAGAAGTCATTAAACAATCTTATAATCCCGGCCGCGTTACTACTGCCGCCTCCGAGACCGGCCCCGGCCGGGATTTTTTTCTCCAGCCAGAAATTCCAGTGTCCGGAAGCCGTCATACCGAGTTTGCGGGCTTCCACCGTCATCCGGCGGGCGGCTTTAATTACCAGATTGGATTCGACATCAAGCTCCATCATTTGCGGAGACTGAATAGTAAAACTCTCTTCCGGGGCGGGATAAAACTCACAGTAGATCGTATCAACCAGCGAGACCGGCTCCATCACCGTATAGATATCGTGATATCCGTCCTCACGGCGGCGCACGATCTTAAGCCCGAGATTAACCTTGGCGGGAGTGACGATAAAGTCTGAGAAGACGGCGGCAGATACCATGGTCTACTCAATCACGATATTTTTTTTGCCGGCGGCGACAATCTTTTTAAGGGCCCGGACTTGAAGTACACCGTTTCTAAAGGTTGCTTTAACCTGATCGGCATCCACCGGATCCGGCAAGATGATTACCCGCTCGAAGCGGCCGTGCCCACGCTCAAGACAGATCACCTCGGCGTTACCGGGAACCTCAAAGCCCTCTTCCCTACGGCCTTTGATTACGAGTTTATCCGCCGCCACGGTTAGATCAACCTGACTTTTATCAACCCCGGGAAGATCAATTGTAACCTGGTATTCATCACCGCAATCAAAGAGATCGACCGCCAGAGACCACGGTGCTCCGGGTTTGAGACAGCAGGAACCCGATTCGGTTTCGGAGGTGGCAAAAAACCGATCCATCTTATCCTTCATCGAGAAGAGCATTTCGAAGGTTTCATCTTTTTTTTCACTCATGGTTTATCCCTCTTCCAGACCGTTGGCAATTGACTCCTTAAAGAAGTGCAAAAACCGCATCCGGCTCAATGCTTCCCGCTTTTATCACCTTTAATAGACCGCTCTTCCGGCTTTCACCACTATCGGAAACAGGAGACAAAAGAGCGTTTCCCAGAACCACCACCTTACTCTCGAAAACATCAGGGTTTAATAAAAAGCCCTGTCCGCAATCTATCCAGCCAAGCCGGGAACGCGATTCACCACCACAACTGAACTCAAGCTGCAGTTCCTGACTGAAATGCCAACTGATTAAATCATCCAACTCAAGGCTGGTAAGCGTCGGTTCAGTCAACCGGCAGGAACGTTCCTGATCCAGATAGTGACCGCTGCGACCGCCCTTTTTCTCCAGCAGGGAGACCTCCGACAGAGACATGGCCTTATCCACCGCTTTACACATATCATAGATGGTAAGACCGGCAATCGTAACCGCGGTCAAAGCTTCCATCTCAATCCCGGTACGGCCCGCGAGTGAAGCCTCGCCGACAATGACGATTGCAGCCTGAGTCTGATTATCAGAGGGGAAGAGAGGAATCAGTTCAACCCCGGCCCAGGTAAGGGGCAGAGGATGGCAGAGAGGAATCAGCTCGCCAGTTCTTTTCGCGGCCATGATTCCGGCCAGCCGGGCCGCACCGAAAACATCTCCTTTGGCAAACCCCCGAGAGGTAATCATCTCAAGGGTCTCCGGAGCCAGACGCAACCGGCCCCAGGCCCGGGCATAACGCCGGGTCACGGATTTGTCGCCGACATCGACCATCGCCGCCCGGCCCCGGGCATCGAGATGACTTAAAGATGACACATCAACCACCAATTGTTGACATTACCCGGGAACACTTTCTTTCCGAGTTACAGGCCAAACCGTGCTCGGCGGATTTAGAGGCTACCGCCTGCCGCACGATCTCGGTAATTTTTTCAAGATCACCGCCAGCCCGCAGAACCTCTTTCAGATCAAACTCATTATCGGAGAGCAGACAGGCCCGAAGATGACCGTCAGCGGTTATCCGAATCCGGTTGCAGGAGTCACAGAAGTGATTGCTCATAGCCGTAATCACCCCGATTTTACCCGGAGCTCCGGGCAGACGGTAGAGGCGGGCCGGGCCGCCCAATTTTACCGTCACCGGTTCCAAAACCGCCATTTCGTTTGAAATCTGTTCAATAATCTGAGCCCCGCTCACCATATCCGCAGGATTCCAGAGCGAAGATGAGCCGATCGGCATATACTCGATAAAACGCACATGAACCGGATATTTACGGGTCAAGGCCGCAAAAGCCAGCAACTCGTCATCGTTAACCCCGCGCATGACCACAACATTGATCTTCACCGGCGCAAAACCGATCTTAAGAGCGGCTTTAATACCGCTCAAAACCCGGGCAAAATAGTCCCGGCCGGTAATCTTCTTAAATCTTGACGGATCCAGTGTATCCAGGCTGATATTGACCCGGCGCAGGCCTGCGGCCCAGAGCGGCGCCGCCTGTTTTTCCAGCAAAACGCCATTGGTCGTCAGGCTGATATCGTTGATACCATCAATATCGTTAAGGCGGGCCACCAGGGAATCAAGGTGGCGCCGAACCAGAGGTTCACCCCCGGTCAAACGAACCTTATCGACCCCCATGCCGGCCAGCACCCGAACCAGCCGCAGAATCTCTTCGTAGCTTAAAATCTGGGTTCGGCTATGCGGCAGAAAGGTCGGAGCGGAACAATAACTGCAACGCAGGTTACAGCGATCGGTCACCGATATACGAACATAACTTACGGAACGGTTATGACCGTCCTGCAGGGCTGGCTTAAACATAAAACTACCCGACAAAGGGATTATGGCGGATCATCGTCTGTTCCCGATCCGGCCCCACCGAAACCAGCATCGCCTTAATACCCAGTTTCTCTTCAATATAGGAGACATACTTTTTCGCGTTTTCCGGTAGCTGACCGTAATCTAAAATCGCCGAGATATCTTCATCCCAGCCGGCAAATTCCGTCAAGACCGGTTCGCAGGCTTCAAGATCCTCAATTGATGACGGAAAGTAATCGATAACTTCTCCATGTAAACGGTATGCCGTACATACCTTTATACTCTTCAGACCGGAGAGGACATCAAGTTTGGTCAGGGCAAAACTGCTTAAACCATTAAGCAGGGTCGCGTAACGTAAAGCCACCAGATCAAGCCAGCCGCAGCGCCGCGGCCGCCCGGTGGTAGTTCCGACTTCTCCGCCGCGCACACTTAGATGTTCTCCGATTGCATCATCTAGTTCCACCGGAAAAGGACCGCTGCCGACCCGGGTGGTATAGGCTTTGATCACGCCGATAACTTCATCGATATCGGTAACCCCGACCCCGGATGAGGCGCAGGCATTAGCGGCCAGAGTTGAAGATGAAGTCACAAAAGGATAGGTACCGTGATCGATATCCAGCAGGGTTCCCTGCGCTCCTTCAAAGAGAATCGACTCATTTTTCTCCAGAGAGGCCGCCATCTCATAGGGAACCTTCCGGATAGCCGGACGCACGATTGCCGCGGCCGCTTTAAGCTCAGCCAGAACCTCGGTAAAAGAGACCGGCTCGGTCTCATAAAGATTCACCAGCATTCGATTGTGCTGATCCAGAAGATTCCGCAGCCGGGATTCTAAAACCGCGTCCGGAGCCAAAAGATCACCCAGCCGGAGACCCCAACGGGTCATCTTGCTTTCATAAGCGGGTCCGATACCGCGACCGGTGGTACCGATTTTAGCCATGCCCCGCTGCTGTTCACGAGCCTGATCCAGACGCCGGTGACTCTCTAAAATAAGATGAGCCTCATCACTTAAAATCAGCTGCGGCAGAATATCGCGGCCGCTCTGGGTTTTGAGAAGCTCAATCTCTTCAAGCAGGATCTTAAGATCAACCACCACCCCGCTGCCGATAACACAGACCTTACCCGGACGCATGATCCCCGAAGGAATCAGATGCAGGGCATAACGCTGCCCCTCAATTACCAGGGTATGGCCGGCATTGTTGCCGCCCTGAAAGCGCACTACTACCCCGGCCCATTCCGTCAGCAGGTCAACGATTTTACCTTTACCCTCATCCCCCCACTGGGTTCCGATGAGAATTACATTTGCCATAACCGTGAAATCCTTAGGTACCTGAAATTGTAAAATTCAAGCACAAGTTGTTAAAAATAGAGATTGTCTCTAAAAATCAGCCTAGAGGTAGATCTCCCGCACCGCGACAATATTCGGCAAAGCTTCAAGACCCTTGACCACCGACTCATCAATCGAGGTATCGATCTGGACCAGAGAGAGAGACATGCCGCCCACCCCTTCACGACCGAACTGCATCCGTCCGATATTCACATCATTATTCCCCAGATAGGCACCGATGGAACCGATGACTCCCGGCTTATCATGGGCGTCGATAACCAGCAGGTGACCTTCCGGAATCGCGTCCAGTTCAAACTGATTGACCTTGACAATCCGCGGTTCTACCTTACCGAAGAGGGTTCCGGAGACTGAGAATTGCCGGTCGCCGCTCTTACCCTGCAGCAAAATCATTCCCGTAAAGTTACCTGCTTCCGCCGTTTTGGTCTCAGCTACCGAGATCCCCCGGTCTTTGGCAATCGAGGGGGCGTTGACGAAATTAACAACATCCCCGACCATCGGTGTCAGCAGGCCTTTGAGCAGAGCCGTGGTAATCGGGGCCGTGTCGTGTTCGGTCACACTTCCCTGATACTCAATCCGCACTTCGCTCAAGCCGCAGCTCTCTCCGCTGCAGAGCTGGGTATAAAAAAGCCCCATCTTCTCGGCCAGAGTCAGATACGGCCCGGTTACTTTCAAGACCTCGGCACTGACACTGGGCACATTAAGAGCATTGACGATGGTTCCTTTACAGAGATAGTCGGCAATCTGTTCCGCCACGGTAACCGCGACATTCACCTGAGCCTCGTCGGTTGAAGCACCCAGATGCGGTGTACAGATAAAATTATCGAGGGTAAAGAGCGGGTGGTCGGCCGCCGGCGGTTCCGACTCGAAAACATCGAAAGCGGCACCGCTCACCTGACCGTCACGCAGGGCGACAAAAAGATCGTCCTCCTTGATAATTCCGCCGCGGGCGCAGTTAATAATCCGGACACTGTCTTTCATGATCGCAAAGCTGTCCTGATTGATCATATGTCGGGTCTCTTTGGTCATCGGCGTATGCACGGTAATATAGTCGGCCCGGCGGAAAAGGTTTTCCAGAGAGACCAGTTCTATATCCATGTTGGCGGCTTTCTCTTCGGAGATAAAGGGATCAAAAGCGATAACCTTCATCTTCAGTCCCTGAGCCCGGTCGGCGACAATTGCCCCGATATTTCCCAAACCGACAACCCCTAAGGTCTTATTGAAGAGCTCTTTTCCCATAAAGCGGCTCTTTTCCCACTTGCCGCTCTTCATTGACGCTGTCGCCTGGGGGATATTCCGGCTTAAGGAGAGCATCATCGAAACCGTATGTTCGGCCGTGGTAATCGTATTACCTTTCGGCGTATTCATGACCACGATACCCTGAGCCGTCGCCGCCGGGATATCGACATTATCGACCCCGATGCCAGCCCGGCCGACAACTTTAAGTTTTTTGGCCGCGGCAATCACTTTGGCCGTAACCTTGGTCGCACTGCGGATTGCCAGGCCATCATAATCACCGATGACCGCAATCAGTTCATCTTCGGACATGCCAACCTTGACATCAACTTCAACATCACTGTAGCCGGCAAAAACCTCGATCCCCTTCGGGGACATCTTATCACTGATCAGGACCTTAAATTTACTCAATTTTCTACCTCTGAACTAATAAAATCAATAGTTAAGTTACCAAAAATAACGACAAGTTTTATTCTGAATTACACCCTGAAGCGACAACCAGTAGATATTCTCAAAAGCTATAACAAAGAATAGAAGCCAGGCGTCGACAAGAAACAGGAAAAGCTACTCCCTATAATTAAAGTAGTAGACAGCTGTCAAGCCCAAACTGACCAACAACCGGAAAAACCGAAGAATTCATCAACCTGAGAAGGTTCTCCCGAGGGCTTGTGCCGACACCAAATTACACTTTTACAACCCGGCACATTTTTATATGCATTTTGCAAAATTTTCTGCTATAAAGCCCGACCAGTCACAATCAATCATTTTATCTGTAAATTTTTTTAATTAAAAGGTGACTATTCAGCTGACCCGTGAATTCCGGAGCCACGATCCAGATTCCCTGTGGGAAATCAGATTATCCCCCCGAAAT
>JANTFH010000057.1 GCA_024763535.1 Thermodesulfobacteriota bacterium | reverse complement strand
ACAATGGCAGAAAATGCTGATGTCGATTATCTTCTCTGGGTCGGTTGTTCCGGATCATTTGATGATCGCTATAAGAAAGTCACAGCTTCACTGGTTAAGGTTTTACTGAAGACCGGCGTCAGTTTCTCAATTCTCGGCAAGGAAGAGAAATGCTGTGGTGACTCGGCCCGTAAGCTAGGGAATGAATATCTCTATCAGACTCTGGCGATGGAGAATATCGAGACCATGAACGGTTATGGTGTCAAAAATATTATTGTCATGTGTCCGCACGGTTATAATACTTTGAAGAAGGATTATAAACAACTCGGCGGTGATTACAATGTTATTCATCATACGGAATTGATCAAGCAACTACTCGATGATGGCCGTATTACTCTTAAGAAGCCGCTGGCGGCCCGGGCCGTTTATCATGACTCCTGTTACCTCGGACGTTATAATGATATCTATGCCCAGCCCCGCGATATTTTGCAGGAGTTGCCGGGTCTTGAACTGGCCGAGATGGAGCGCAATCAGAAGCGCGGCTTCTGTTGTGGTGCCGGCGGCGGTCGAATGTGGATGGAAGAGGATCTTGGAAATGGCAAGATCAATGATGCTCGGGTGGCTCAGGCTTTAGAGGTTGAGCCGGAGGTTGCGGTTACGGCCTGTCCTTTCTGTATGGTTATGTTTGAGGATGGTCTTAAATTTCATGATCGGGAAAATGATGTCAAAGTTAAGGATGTGGTTGAGCTGGTTGCTGAAGCCCTGGAGGATGGGGATGTTTAGGATGTCTGAAAAACAATTTTTTCCTGCAGTAGTTGGAAGTGTCACTAAGGGATTGTGCCTCTTCGGGCTTCTGTTAGGCTTGCTTCTCTTTGGAGCTCAGGCTCAGGCCGATACCGGTCATGATGTGGAACCGGAAATGGCGACCCATCACGAAGTTTCTGCTCATCATGAAACTCCGGTGCCGACAGTCAGTGATAGTCAAGGTCTGTTGCCGATTCCGAAGGAAGTACCGAAACCGCGGACGAATGAAGAGTGTATCAAATGTCATAAAGAGCAGCATTTGATGTCGGGCCGGCTTGATGGTTCCCCGGCAAAACTTCATATCGAATATGACGAATTCAAGTTGACCCGGCATGGTAAAAAGCTTGAATGTATTGACTGTCATGAAGATGCGGCGGCGGCGCGGCACTGCCGCAGTGGTTTTCAGAAAGTTAACTGTCTAGCCTGTCATTCAAAAATTAAGGGGCTTTTCCCCTACGGTGCGCGTGAACGCCTGAAAAAGAAGAAGATCAGGATTCCCAAGCGTAAAATGGTGGGTGGCAGCTACTATGAAAGCAAACACGGTAAGGCTTTACTTGCCGGGAAGAAGAATGCTCCGAACTGTTACAACTGTCATACCCGGCACTATGTTTATGGTGCAAAAAATATTAAGTCAACAGTTAATCGGGCAAATTTGACGGCAACCTGCGGTGCCTGTCATAAGGAACGTCAGTTCAAGACAATGCTTGAACGACTTGCGGCATTTCGTCTCGAAGCCCACCGTAAAGGTGATTTAAGTTTCGATTATGACCGGGGTAACTGCATTGACTGTCATCAGGGTAATGCCGTGCACGGTCAGAAAGTTAACGATGCTCCCTGCAGCCGCTGTCATGATACTGCGAAAAAGATTGAACCGGTGTCGCTGCTCGGTTTGGGACCGTTTCATCTTTATCCCAACCCTGAAACCCAGTATTCGGTCTGGTGTGCCCGCAATTTGTACGGCGCTCTTTTGATTATACTGGCTTCGGCGGCATTTATATGGCTTTTGTTTTATATCCTTAAGGCTGCGGCCGAATATTATCGTAAAGAAGGGGGCGAGGAATAGTAACTATGTCCAATTCGCATGAAACTGCACATACTAAGAACAAGCATCTGCCCCGTTGGGGAATGGTGATTGATCTTAATAAATGTATAGGTTGTCATACCTGTGAGATTACCTGTAAAGAGCAGAATGACGTACCTTTGGGGATCTGGCGTAGCTGGGTCAAGGAGATTGAGAAGGGTCAGTATCCGAATGTAGTACGTTCATTTCGACCGACCCTCTGTAATCATTGTGATGATCCGGTCTGCGTTAAAGTTTGTCCGGTTCATGCTTCATTCCGGCGCGAAGACGGAATTGTCATGGTTGATCCGCACCTCTGTGTCGGCTGTCGTTACTGTATGTCGGCCTGTCCTTATGAGGTTCGTTATCTGCACCCGCAAAAAGGGATCCTTGATAAATGTGATTTCTGTCATTTCCGGGTCGACAAAGGTCTTAAACCCGCCTGTGTTGAAGCCTGTCCGACTTCAGCCCGGGTATTCGGTGATCTTCATGATGCAGACTCTGAAGTTTCACAACTGGTCGCCAGAAAACCGGTGCAAACCTTAAAAGCTGATATGGGAACTGAACCGCATGTTTATTATATCGGCCTTGATCAAGCAACTATGGAAATAAAACGGGAGGTTGAGCTCGTATGGGACAAATAGTCTATGATGTGCACTATCAGACGAGCCTAGGCTTTCTGATCTCCTACTATTTTTACCTGACAGGACTTAGTGCCGGTTCCTTTATGATTTCTACCCTTTCCTACGGGTTCGGACTTGAAAAGTTCAAGCCGGCAAGTAAGATGGGGGTCGTTACTGCGGTGCTTTTATTGATGTTGGCTCCGCAATTTCTGTTGATGCAGGTGGCCTGGCCGGTTAAATCACTCTGGCATAACTTTGTTTATCTGAATCCGCTTTCAGCCATCTCATACGGGGCCTTTCTTCTGGTTCTGTATCCCTTGAACTCCATCATTTATGGTATATTCATGTTCAAGGAAAACAAGAAGTGGACTAAGTTTTTCGGCCTGATCGGGATTCCGTTAGCGTTGGCAGTTCATGGTTATACCGGCTGGATTCTGGCTCTGGGGGTAGCGCGTGATTACTGGAATACCGGTCTAATGCCGATTGTTTTTCTGTTTTCGGCGATGGTTTCCGGGATCTCGATGATGATTTTGATGATTATGATCCGGGATCGTTTCTTTACCAAAGAGAAAAAGATCAATCGTGAAATTATTGATGGTCTGGCCAAGATTCTCGGCTGGTTACTGGTCGTCGATCTCTTTCTGGTTTTTTGTGACTACAGTATCCTGCTCTATTCCGGTCAGGAGGGTCAGGAAGTTGCCCATTTTATGCTCTACGGAAAAATGGCTTTTGGTTTTGTTGTCTTGGAAAATCTGATCGGTAAAGTTATCCCGTTGGCTATTGTGATGATTCCTAAACTGCGCAATAGTTACTTTTTACTGGTGTTGGCTGCAATCATGAATATGGTTGGAATTTTGGCGATGCGTATTGTCACGGTTTATGGCGGTCAAGCGTTACCATTGATGTAGGGTGAATCAGGAGAGCTACGTGAAAGTTGATCGAAGAAAATTTATCCATCTTGGAGCCTGGAGCGGTGCTGCTCTAGCCTTGCCAAATCCTTTGAAGTTGGCGCAAAAAGAGCGCAAACCCTGGAATGAACAGTCGGCGAAGATTACCCGGAAACATCGTAATCCCTGTCCGACAACCTGTTCCCTCTGTGACAACCATTGCGGTATCACTTCTTACCGTGAAGGTGACCGGGTAGTTATGCTGCTCGGGAATCAGGAACATCCGGTAGCCGGTGGCAAGCTCTGCGCCAAAGCCTATGGTCAACTTGACCGGCTCTACGATTTTGACCGGATTTTGAAACCCCGGAAACGGGTCGGAAAGCGGGGTGAGGGTAAATGGCTGGAAATCTCCTGGGATGAAGCCTATAAAATTCTGCAGGAAAAATTAACTCCGGTTCATAATGATGAGGGGCCGGGTCTGACCTATATCAACGGTCGTGATGAACTTCTGACGGACTCTTTTCTAGCTCTATTCCCCCGGGTTACCCGGGTGGCCGCTGATGACCGGATTTCGCTGACCCGTTTTCGTCAGGAAATATTTGGTCAAGCTGTGTGTTTTCGTCACTTCAAACAGTGTCGTTATGTTTTGAATTTCGCTGCTGATCCTTTTCAAAGCGGAGAAGCATATATTACCGATATTCAGTCTTTAATTGATGGAATAACTGAGAACGCTCTCGAACTGGTAACGATTTCCGGTCGGCAGTCAACGACCGGTGGAAAAAGTGCGGCCTGGCTGCCGGTTCATCCCCGGCATTATGGTGATGTTGCTAAAACAATCGCTAACGTTATGCTGGCCCGGGGTTGGTATGATAAGGTTTCTTTGGCCCAATCTGGAATTGATGCCGGCGATCTGCAGGCCCACTTAAAAGCTTTTACACCGGCAAATGTCAGTAAGCAGACGGGTCTGTCGGAAAAGACATTTACTGATGTAGCTAAAAAACTCAGCCGTCGGACGCCGTCCCTGGTTATTCTGGGTGAAGAAGTTTTTCAGACCGACAATGGTTGGGAGAATGCCTGTGCTATCGAACTTCTGAATATCCTGTGCGGGGCTCTGGCGCCGAAAGGTGCTCTGAAATTTGACAATGCCAATGTTTTTCCCGGCGGGAATGCGGTTAAATCCGATCAGGAAATCAAATCTGCAAGCTGGTTTTTTCATAACCTTAAACAGAATCGCAAGCCGCAGGTGTTGGTTAGCTATCAGGCGAATCCGATTTTTGATAATTACAATGGCAAATGGTGGCCTCAGACTCTGCTCAAGAATCGGGTCCTGGTCCCATTTTACGTTGCTTTTGATACCTACATCAATGAAACTTCGCAATTTGCGGATCTAATTCTGCCGATGGCAACGGAACTTGAATCCTGGGGTCTGTTCAGCCGACGTGTAAATCATCGAGAGCAGTGTCTTTCTCTGCGGCAGCCGGTTTCCCGGCCGACCGATGAGATTCTTTTACTGCGTCAGGCTAAGATTAAAAATCTACAGTTGTTTAATCCGGCGATGGCGCCGGTTGCCTCCAGCCGTGAATTTAATCAGGTAGTTCTTGACCTGGGTAAGAGATTGCTTGGAGATTCAGTTTCCGGCTCATTCAAACATGTCGATGTTGAGAGCTACATTAAAGCAGTTTTGGCTGAAATACCTGGTATGCATAATGCCGGAGGCCTGACAAAACTCAAGAAAACCGGCTTTTATATTTATCCGGTTAGTACACAGAAATCATTGTCAGTTGCGTTAACGGTTAAAGATTTGGGGCAGTCGCAGCCGGTAGCCCGGGAAAATTATCCGAATGAAGAGCTTTTTCTGATTCCTTTTACCGGTCAGGTGCTTGATTCGCAGACTGCTAACTCAAAATATCTGGCTGAATTGCGTCATACAAACCCTCTATGGATTAATGCTGAGCGTGCGCATAAGCTGGGTCTTAAAGATGGCGATCAGATTAAATTGAAGACCGCTACTGACGAGCTTTCAGTTAAGGTCTGGACAACCCAGGCAATTCATCCGGATTGTGTGGCAATGGCAACTGGGCATGGCCATTCCAAAATCGGCCGGGTCGCCCAGGCAAAAAATATTGCTGACTATGATCCGATGACCAAATCTCTGTTAAGCCGGAAAAATTTCTTTTTTACGCCTTATACTTTCAGGCTTGCCAGCTGGGATAAAAAAGAGCCGATCTGGTGGCATAAAGATGGAAATGGGACTCATGTCAATTCTCTTTTATCCGGAGTTCCGGACAGTCATGCTCCGGGTCTGACCTATATCAACCAGTTAGTTAAGATTGTGAAAAGTTGAGAGCCCTGATGGCTTTTAGCTTCGGTAAACTCCAGACGAAATTCTCTTAAGGGGGGAATTGAGATGAAAATAGATTTATCCTTTGTAAAAAATCTGCCGGTTTGGCTGAAAACCAGTTTGCTTCTGGTTGCGGCAGTTTTGGGTGTCATCATATTCTTTTTCTATGCGCGGGTGACCAATACCGATGAGACATTATGTGCATCCTGTCATCCGACAATCTATCGGCAATGGGAAGAGAGTAAATTTCATCCGCAGACGGTTAGTTGCTACGAATGTCACAGCCCTCA
This sequence comes from Thermodesulfobacteriota bacterium, assembly GCA_024763535.1. Classification (GTDB taxonomy): domain Bacteria; phylum Desulfobacterota; class Anaeroferrophillalia; order Anaeroferrophillales; family Tharpellaceae; genus Tharpella. The sequence goes on along the minus strand of JANTFH010000057.1, from coordinate 9,137 downwards.
TTATGCGGCCTTTCCGGATGCGGGTGAGCCGGTCTATCATCACTATCTCAGTAAAGTCATTCCGGAGAAATTTTATGCCAGTGACAGCCAGATTAATAAAAACTGTCTGCGTTGCCATGCCGATATTCCAGAACTTAAAGAGGTTAAGAAAACCCGGATTATTAAAATTTCGCATAAAAAACATTTTAAGGGTAAAAAAGTTAAAATTGATAACTGTGTTGTCTGTCATCTGAGTATTACGCATGATAAATATTCTATAGAGACCAATCGCCCGCGGATGCAGGGTTGTTTTCTCGGAGAATGCCATGTTGCCGACAAAAAAGAGGATCGTTGTGAGCTCTGTCATTTTGTCAAACTGGTTGAAGAAGAGAAAGTACTTGAAAAAATAGATAAGAAATAGTAGGGCAGCGGGGCTATGCATCAGAATGGCCCCGCTTTCTTTATATGATTTGACAGTTAACGTTAACTGATTTGATGATTTCATTCCATGATTAATCACTCCCCAGCGTATGATCTTCTTCAAGGACTAAAAGTTTTAGATCTTACCCGTCTCCTGCCGGGGCCTTTCTGCAGTATGCTGCTCGCCGATTACGGGGCTGATGTTCTTAAAGTTGAAGCTCCCGGTGAAGGTGATTATCTCAGGAGCTGGGAGCCTCTGGTTGATGGTACCAGTGCTTTTTTCATTGCGGTTAATCGTAATAAACGTTCATTAACATTAAATCTCAAGAAATCGGCTGGGAAAGAGCTTTTTCGGAAGCTTGTGCAGGAATATGATGTAGTGCTTGAGAGTTTTCGTCCCGGGGTTTTGGAGCGTCTCGATTGCAGTTACCGGGAACTTTCTAAACTAAAGCCCAGTCTCATATATTGTTCAATCAGCGGCTACGGACAGACCGGCCCGCAGGCATCTAAGGCTGGACACGATCTTAATTATATGGCCGAAACCGGGGTTCTGAATACGACTGCCAGCCGTGATATACCGGCCTTGTCCGGGATTCAGGTTGCAGATGTCGCCGGCGGTGCCCTCTATGCGGTGAGCGCAGTGCTGGCTGCCTATGTCAAGGTTTTGAAAGGTGGCAAAGGCAGTCTGCTAGATATTTCCATGACTGACGGCCTGGTCAGTATGCTGCCTTTACTTTCCGCTTACCATTATACTTCGGGAATGGAACCGAATCCCGATACGACTATTTTTAATGGTCAGCTCGCCTGTTATCATATCTATCGGACCCGTGATGGCCGTGAGATCGCTCTCGGCGCCCTGGAGAAGAAATTTTGGGATAATTTCTGTCAGGTAATTGAGCGGCAGGATCTTATCGAAGGTGATCATCAGCAACTCGATCGTCAGGATTACCTGAAAGGCGAATTGGCGCAAATTTTTGCCGCGCGGGATGCCGCCGCCTGGGAATTACTGCTTGAGGGTCGTGATACCTGTTGTGAAATTCTGAAGACTATGGCAGAGGTTCAGGCCGCGTCTCATTTCAAAGAACGGAAAATGTTTTATCCGGCCCAGGTTGGTGCTGATACAACACTGCTCCAGACAAATACTGCAGTAATGATTGATGAAAATAAACCGCTTACTCATCAACCGGCACCGAAACTCGGCCAGCATACTGATGAAGTTTTGCTGAATTTGGGTTTCTCGGCAGCTGCGATTGAAGAATTACGAAAAACTGAAGTAATATAAATTCGTTAACAAATAGTTTTTGAGGTTAAATAACCATTATGAGCAAAGATGTTGTTATTGTCAGTGCGCTGCGGACTGCGATTGGAAATTTCCAGGGCGGACTATCCTCTTTTACAGCTACCGAACTTGGCGGTCTGGCGATTGCCGGTGCCGTAGATAGAGTCGGTCTAGATAAAGAGCTGGTTGATGAAGTTATTATGGGTAATGTCGTGCCCATCGGTCTGGGGCAAAATCCCGGGCGTCAGGCGATGATCAAAGCGGGCCTGCCGATGCAGGGCGGTGCGATTACCATCAATAAAGTTTGCGGCTCCGGTCTTAAGGCGGTAATGCTGGCGGAACAGGCGATTAAAGCCGGTGATGCTGAAATAATTGCTGCCGGTGGCATGGAGAATATGTCGAATATTCCCTATTACATACCGGCGGCCCGTTCCGGTGCGCGGATGGGAAATACTACAGCTGTTGACGGTATGGTTCACGACGGTCTCTGGGATGTAGTTAATGATTACCACATGGGGTATACAGCAGAACTGGTCAGCAAAAAGTTTTCTGTCAGCCGTGAGGAGATGGACGCGTTTTCGGTGGCATCAAATGGTAAAGCGCTCAAAGCGATTGAAAGTAACGCTTTTGCTGATGAGATTTTACCGGTAACCATCACGCCGCGGCGCGGTGATTCTTATGATTTTAAAGTAGATGAGGGCCCGCGTAAAGCGTCAATGGAAGCCCTGGCGAAACTGCGCCCGGCCTTTGATAAAAACGGTATTGTAACTGCCGGTAATGCTTCGAAAATTAGTGACGGGGCCAGCTGTCTGCTGGTGATGAGTGCTGATCGGGCTGCAGAACTTAATCTCAAACCGTTAGCCCGGATTGTCGCCCAGGGCGCAGCCGGAGTGCCGTTGGAAGATGTTCTAGTTGCACCGATCAACTCAATTCCTAAAGTTCTTAAAAAAGCCGGGCTCAAGGTTGCCGATATCGATCTGCACGAAATTAATGAAGCTTTCGCAACTTCCAGTGTTGCTATTATTAAAGAGTTAGGGATTGATCCGGTACGGGTTAATGTCAATGGCGGCGCGGTGGCTTTAGGTCACCCGATCGGTTGTTCCGGCGCCCGGGTTTTGACGACTCTAATCTATGCTCTGCGGCGTCAGGATAAACGTTACGGCATGGCTTCTCTCTGCCTTGGTGGAGGTGAAGCTGTTTCAATGGTCATCGAAAATTTAAAATAGAGTTTAATAATAAGTTTTTTCTATAAAGGAGATAAAGATGCGTGAAGTAGCAATTGTCAGTGCAACTCGGACCGCGATCGGTAATTATGGCGGTAGTTTGAAGGATATCCCGGTGGTTGATCTCGGCGCCGCAGTTATGCGTGAAGTTCTTGAAAAAGTTGGTTGTCGTCCGGTTGTCAGTGCTGAAATTGCGGCAGCCGGCCCTGAAGCCCTCAATGGCAAAGGTTGCCCGGTTGAGGAGAAATATAGCAGTTGGGACAGCTCTCTTACTGAACTCCAGGTTGATGAAGTGATTATGGGGAATGTCGTTGGTGCTGGTCAGGGTCAGAATGTTGCGCGCCAAGCGATGGTTCGGGCCGGGCTGCCGCGTGAAGCTGGTGGCTATACTATAAATAAGGTTTGTGCTTCAGGTTTGAAATCTGTGGCTCTCGCTGCCCAGTCCATTGCCCTTGGTGAAGCCGAGGTTATGATTGCCGGGGGGATGGAGAACATGAGCCAGATCCCCTATGCCATGCCGAAAGCCCGCTGGGGTGCTCGCATGGGTAATGTTGATATGGTTGATCTCCTGGTCCATGATGGGTTGTGGGAGATATTTTATGGTTACCATATGGGAATGACCGCGGAAAACATTGCCAATCTTTATGGTATCTCCCGTCAGGAACAGGATGAGCTTGGCGCTTTAAGTCATCAGCGGGCCCGTAAAGCAATTGCCGACGGTGTCTTTGCTAAAGAGATTGTTCCGGTAATGATTCCGCAGCGCAAAAAAGATCCGATCGCTTTTGCCATTGATGAGCGGCCTATGGATACGACCGTTGAAAAGATGGGTAAATTGCGACCGGCCTTTACCAAGGAAGGGACGGTAACAGCTGGTAATGCCTCCGGTATTAACGATGCGGCTGCCGCCTTGCTCCTGATGACCCCGGAAAAAGCTGCTGCTATGGGACTGGAAGTGAAAGCTGTCATCAAAGGCTTTCAGGCGGGTGGGCTTGATCCTGCATATATGGGTTTAGGTCCGGTACCTGCGATTAATCGCCTTCTCTCACGTCTTGATATGGGGCTTGACTCGATCGACTATTTTGAATTAAATGAAGCTTTTGCCTCACAGGCAATCGGTTGCGTGCGCGAGTTGAAAATCGATATGGAGCGCACTAATATCTATGGTAGTGGTATCTCTTTGGGACATCCAGTTGGTTGTTCCGGAGCTCGCATTCTGGTTACACTGCTGACCGCTTTGGAGCAAAACGATGCCGAACGTGGTCTCGCCTCTCTTTGCATTGGTGGTGGTCAGGGTGCGGCCATGGTTGTCGAGAGGCGATAGGGTTTATATTTTTCACCACAAAGGCACGAAGTGCACGAAGATTTATTTAATTTAACTTCGCGATCTACGTGTCTTCTTGGTGTTTATAATTTTTGGTTCCGGCTTGACCGGATTAGGAGATGATTATGGAAATTAAGAGATTTGGCGTAGTTGGTGCCGGTCAGATGGGTAACGGGATTGCTCAGGTTGCAGCCCAGGCTGGTTTGCAGGTGGTGATGCATGATATTGCCGAAAAGTTTGTTGAACACGGCATGTCGGTGATCAGGAAAAATCTGCAGCGTTCGGTTGATAAAGGGCGTATGGAGCAGGCCGATATGGACGTGGTTGTCGGCCGGATTACGACAACGACTGAGCTGGCTTCGATGAAGGATGTTGATATCGTTGTCGAAGCAGCAACCGAGAATGAGAAGATTAAGCTAGATATTTTTGCCCAACTTGACGAAATCTGTCCTAAGGATGCAATTTTGGCCTCCAATACTTCATCTATCTCGATTACCAAGATTGCGGCGGCCACCAAACGTCCCGAGAAGATGATCGGCATGCATTTTATGAACCCGGTTCCGGTTATGAAATTGATCGAAGTCATTAAGGGCTTGGCGACCAGTGATGAGACCTATGACACGATTGTTGAGCTCTCTAAAAAACTGGGCAAAATTCCCTGCGAAGCGAACGACTTTCCCGGTTTTATAGCCAACCGCATCCTTTTGCCGATGATCAACGAAGCCGTCTACTGTCTTTTTGAAGGGGTTGGTAAGCCTGAAGATATCGATAACGTGATGAAGCTTGGCATGAACCATCCGATGGGACCTTTGGCTCTGGCTGACCTGATCGGGCTTGACACCTGCCTGGCAATTATGAATGTTCTCCATGAAGGTTTAGGCGATTCCAAATATCGTCCATGCCCGTTGTTGAAGAAATATGTAGATGCCGGATTTATGGGTCGCAAGAGTGGTCGCGGATTCTATGACTACAGCTGATGGCGTTTAAAATAATTAATAAGTTCAATATATTTGAGGGAAAGTGTTATGGAATTTGTCTATAGTGATGAAGAGAGAATGATGCTCCAAATGTCAAAAGGGTTTGCCGAAAAAGAGGTTAAACCGATTGCCAAAGAGGTTGACAAAGAGCATAAGTATCCGGCTGAAAATGTTAAAAAGATGGGTGAACTCGGTTTGATGGGAGTCAGTGTTCCGGTCGAATATGAAGGTTCCGGGATGAGCAATATCTGTTATGCTATCGCCATCGAAGAGATCTCTCGTCAATGTGCTTCAACCGGGGTTATTATGTCTGTCAATAACTCCCTGGCCTGCGACCCCGTTAAAATTTTTGGTACGGAAGAGCAGAAACTGAAATATCTGGCTGATATGGCCAGTGGCCGGAAATTGGGTTGTTTGGGTTTGACTGAGCCTAATGCCGGTTCTGATGCTGCCAATTTGCAGACCACTGCTGTTCTCGATGGTGATGAGTGGGTTATTAATGGTCGCAAAATCTTTATTACTAATGGTAACGAAGCCGATTACTGTGTGCTTATTGCTGCGACTGATAAATCCCAAGGACATCGCGGCATCAGTGCTTTCATTGTTGATCTCGACAATCCTGGTTTCAGCGTTGGTACATTGGAAGATAAACTTGGAATCAGAGGCAGCTCGACCGCTGAGCTTGTCTTTGAAGATTGCCGGATTCCCAAAGAAAATCTGTTAGGTGAGGTCGGTAAAGGTTTTAAAGTAGCCCTGACAACCCTCGATGGTGGACGTATCGGAATTGCTTCACAGGCCTTGGGGATCGCCCGGGCTGCAATTGAAGATGCAACTGCTTATGCTAAAGAGCGGGTTCAGTTCGGTAAACCGATTGCTAAATTACAGGCGATTCAATGGATGTTGGCTGACCTTTCGACCCATTATGAAGCCGCTCGTCTGCTTACTCATCGGGCCGCATATCTTAAAGATCAGGGCCAGCCTTTTGGCAAAGAGGCGGCCATGGCAAAATTGATGGCTGCTGAAACCGCTATGAAAGCTGCAACCCAGGGGATTCAAATTCTTGGTGGCTATGGTTACACTACGGATTATCCGCTGGAACGTTATTTCCGCGACGCCAAAATTACTGAAATCTACGAAGGTACCAGTGAAGTTATGCGCCTGGTTATAGCTACTAATGTTTTGAAGTGATTTTAAAGAATAACTTTTAATTAGGAGGGAAGTGTTGTGAAGATTGTAGCCTGTATTAAACAGACCTTTGACACCGAAGCCAAGATTGTTATCGGTGGTGATGGTCAAATCTCTGATGAAGGGGTCAACCTGATCGTTAATCCTTACGACGAATTTGCTGTCGAAGAGGCGATTCGGACAAAAGAGAAAGATGGTGGTGAGGTTGTGGTTGTGACTGTCGGTGGTGATAAGGCGCAGGAAGCCTTACGTTACTGTCTGGCGATGGGTGCCGATCGTGCTGTCCTTATCAATGACCCGGCCCTTGTCGGTGCCGACAGTGGTGCTGTTTCGGTAGCGTTGGCAAAATTATTGAGTGAAAAGGAAGCTGGTTTCGATATCATTTTTGCCGGTAAAGAGGCCGTTGATTATGGTGCGGCCCAGGTTCCTTCACGGCTCGCGGAAAAATTAGACCTGGCCCAGGCCAATGTTGTGACCGCTTTTGAATTAAGTGATGGCAAAGCAACGGCTACCCGTGAAATTGATGGTGGCAGTGAAACTTTGGAACTGGCTCTGCCGGCTTTGATAAGTGCTCAGAAGGGTCTCAATGAGGTTCGTTATCCTTCGCTGCCTGGTATTATGAAGGCTAAACGTAAACCACTTGAAGTTCTTGCTCTTGCCGATTTAGGACTGAGTGCTGATGATGTCGCCTCTAAAATTGAGTTGGTTTCAGCCGAGTTGCCACCGGCCCGTAAGGCGGGGCAGCGCTTGACTGGAGAGGTTGATGAAGTGGTAGCCAAATTGGTTCAGTTATTACAAGAAGAAGCCAAAGTTATTTAGGGGGTATAGATAAAATGAGTATTGTCGTTTGCGCTGAACAGCGTGATGGAAGCCTGCGTAAAATCACCTTTGAAGCTTTGAGTGAAGGCAAGCGTCTGGCGGAAGCTTCCGGTGAAACCTTGAAAGCTCTGCTGATCGGCAGCGGGATTGCTGGTCTAGCTGATGAATTGAAAAAGTATGGTGTTGATGAAGTAGCTGTGGTTGACAATGAAGCCCTGGCAGCTTATGCCGCCGACTCTTATGCCGCGGTTCTGGGTGCCTATATAGCCCAGGAAAATCCGGCTCTGGTTTTGTTTGGTCATAGTGCTGTGGGTAAAGAACTTGCTCCGCGGACTGCGGCCAAGGTTGATTGTGGTCTCGTAAGTGATTGTATTGCAATAAGCTTTGCTGATGGTGACTATCTTTTCAGTCATCCAGTATATGCCGGTAAAGCAATTGGTAAATACAAGGTTGCCGGGCCGGTTCGCATGGCGACTTTGCGTCCCAATGTATTTGCTGTAGCCGAAAGTGAAGGGGCTGGTGCGGTTGTTGATTTTGCTCCGGAGATCACGGCTTCGAAAGTTACAATTACGGGTGCTGAAATGGCATCCGGCGATCGTCCGGAGTTGACCGAAGCCGATATTATCTGTTCCGGCGGCCGTGGTCTGGGTGGTCCTGAGGGTTTTGCTCTGATTGAGGGTTTAGCTGATGCCTTGGGAGCTGCAGTTGGTTCTTCAAGGGCTGCAGTTGATGCCGGTTGGCGTGAGCACGCGGCTCAGGTTGGTCAGACCGGGAAAGTGGTCAGCCCTAATCTTTACGTTGCTTCCGGTATCTCCGGTGCGATTCAGCATCTGGCCGGTATGGGTTCGTCAAAATACATTGTCGGTATCAATAAAGATGGTGAAGCCAATATCTTTAATGTTGCTGACTACGGTGTTGAAGGTGATCTCAATAAAGTAATTCCGGCTCTGATTGAGAAACTCAAAGAGCTTCAGTAAGAAAAGCTTTTTAATAAAGTCGTTGATAAAAAAACCTCCGCTGTCCGTCATTTGGCAGATGCGGGGGTTTTTTTATGTGTTTAAATGTTGATCTCAAGGTCTTTTTTGCCAGCTAACGTTAACTGTTTTTAGTTGACAATGAATAGGATTTGGTGTACGCAAACACCCGTTTTCATATAAATATGTTCTATGGTTTTGGGGTCGCTTGATCAAAATCGATTGTTAGGTTCCGGCTTGTCCGGGTTAGGGATTTGGTGGAAAAATGGATTTTTTTCTTAATGAAGATGAATTGATGATTCAGGAGGTGGTTCGGGATTTTGCTCAGAGTGAGCTTAAACCCAACGCGGCTATTCTTGATAAAGAGCACCGTATGGATCTCGGTAACCTCAAAAAAATGGCCGATCTCGGCTTCATGGGGATGAATATTTCCGAAATCTATGGTGGGGCTGAAGTTGGTGTTCTACCTTACAGCCTCGGTATGATCGAGGTTGCCCGGGCTTGTGCGGCAACGGCAGTGACTATGTCGGTGACTAATATGGTGGCCGAGGTTATCTGTGCTTTTGGTAACGAAGAACAGAAACAGAAATATGTTCCCCGCATCTGTAGTGGTGAATATTCAGCCGGAGCGTTTGGTCTGACTGAGTCTATGGCCGGTTCAGATCCCGGAGGTATGAAGACCACAGCAATCAGGGAGGGTGATCACTATCGTCTCAACGGCAGTAAAATTTTTATTACCAGTGCTGAATACGCCGGTGTTTTTGTAGTTTGGGCTGTAACCGATAAAGAGGCTTCACGTAGTCAGCGGATAAGTGCTTTCCTGGTCGAAAAAGGTACCCCGGGTTTTACTGTCAGCAAGGCCGAAGAAAAAATGGGTCAGTGCGGTTCGTGCACCAACGAGATAGTTTTTGAAGATTGTTTGATACCGGTTGAAAATCTTCTTGGCGAAGAGGGTTTTGG
>JANTFH010000056.1 GCA_024763535.1 Thermodesulfobacteriota bacterium | reverse complement strand
AAACCGCCGCGATGCCGCCCTGGGCAAGGTTGGTATTGGCATCAGCCTCCTTACGTTTGGTAATAATATGCACCCGGCCGGAATCGGCCACCTGCAGGGCGAAAAAAAGCCCGGCAATACCGCTGCCTAAAACCAGAAAATCACTGTTGTGGAATACCGTCATCAGATTTGCAGAGACCTAAATAGTTTTTCAATAATGTTCGCCGATATTCTGAAAAATCAGGATTTCAGCGGGGCTCCTACTATAATATTGAGATATTTACTCGACATTATATAAAGCTAACGCCAACCTAATAACACAAAAAGCGTTGTCTTGAAAGCAGTAACCTTATTTGCCGAGGTAAAAAAGCCATGGCCGGTATCATCGGCGAATGGCGGCGGTTGCCCGATTACAGGATTAAACAATTCAACACTTGATTTTTTCTCCGCATTTAGGTAAGCGAATGACAGCGGCTTGAAAAAACCAGATAAAAACCAACCCCGACCCGCAGATCATCCCCGGTGATTTCTGAGCGGACAAATCTCAAGAGTGTCCAAAAAGACAATTTTCTAAATTTTACAGGTTGAAAATGGAATGCAAGAAAGAGACTAATCTGAAAGACTGTAACTGCAGCTATGAACCCTGCTCCCGTAAAGGCATCTGCTGCGACTGTATCCGCTATCATCTGAAAAATCGCCAGCTGCCGGGCTGCTGTTTTCCCGACGATATCGAAAAAACCTATGACCGTTCATTTGCCAATTTTGCCCGCCTGGTGCAAAACAACCTGATTTAGACAGAAATCCCTTGAATTTTCTCTTCTATTTTTTTGTCCTTATCTCATTTCTGGTCGCCGGCTGGCGCCAGCTTACCTGGATACCGGTCGCAGGCATAAAGGCGCCGCTGACGGCATTGACGGCAACCATCATCACGACCGCCGGGGACGCCGTAACCCTGGCCATCGGCCTGATCGGAGTCATGGCCCTCTTTTTAGGCCTGATGAAGGTCGCGGAAGAGGGCGGACTTTTAAGAATCGCGGCCCGCGGCATCCGCCCGCTTTTAATCCGGCTTTTCCCTGAAGTTCCGGCCGAACATCCGGCCATGGGGGCGATGGTCATGAATCTTTCGGCCAATTTTTTAGGCTTAGGCAACGCCGCCACCCCTTTCGGCATCAAAGCGATGCAGGAACTTGACACCCTGAACCCGGAACCCGGCGTCGCCACCGATGCCATGGCCCTCTTTCTGGCGATCAACACCTCCAGCGTCACCCTGCTGCCGACCGGGGTAATCGCCCTGCGGGCCGCCGCCGGCTCCAGCAATGCCGCCGGCATCCTGCCGACCACCCTCTGCGCCACCATCTTTTCCACCAGCGTGGCGATCATAAGCGCCAAACTTCTGGCCCGCTGGGGACGCCGGAAAAATCCGGCGGCCGCCCCGACCGCCGTCACACCGCCCTCGGACAACCTTGAAAACGATTTTTCCTGGGCTCAAACGCTGGCTGTAATTATCGGTTTCTGCGCCCTGGTCGTGATCATGGTGATCTACGGCCGGGAACTCTCCGGCTGGATTGTTCCCGGCTTAATGGTAACCCTGTTAAGTTTCGGTATCTGGAAAAAGGTGCCGGTTTACGAAGCTTTTGTCAACGGCGCTAAAGACGGCTTTCAGGTAGCCATCAAGATTATCCCTTATCTGGTCGCCATCATGGTTGCTATCGGCATGCTCCGCGGCAGCGGCGTCATGGATCTTTTAAGTAATGCCATCGGTCCCTACACCGCCGCCTTAGGACTGCCGGCCGATGCTCTGCCGATGGCGATTTTAAGGCCCCTGTCGGGCTCCGGCGCCTACGGCATTCTCGCGGCCACCATCAACAACCCGGCCATCGGCCCCGACAGCTACACCGGCTATCTGGTTTCAACCCTGCAGGGCTCGACGGAAACCACCTTCTATGTGATGGCCGTCTACTTCGGCGCCGTCCAGGTTAAACGCGTGCGCCATACCTTAGCCGCCGGCCTGCTTGCCGATCTCGCCGGGGTCATCGGGGCGATTGTCGCCTGTAAACTATTTTTACAACTCTGATTTTTGCATAAAAATTTTTAATTCCATATAACTTTATGATATTATCAAAAAACCGTCCCGGGATATTTACAAGTTTATCAACTTAAATCTCTTGCAGGAGGATTGATCATGTCTGACAGCCACGGAAAACCGAATCGGATAAAAATACGTTTTCAGATTGCAGCCCTGCTTATCGCCGGCTGCCTGTTTATCGGTGGAGACCTTTTTGCCGGCACCAATTGGCTTGAGAGTGGCAAAAACATGCTCAATCAGCTGGGGCAGCAACCCTCTTCAGGAGAGGTCACGGGGGCGCTTTCCGAGAGTGAAATCGGAGCCGGGTTAAAAGAGGCTTTGCGCATCGGCAGTGAAACCGTCGTCACTCAGCTGGGTCAGACTGACGGCTTTAACGCTGACTCATCAATTCACATACCCCTGCCCGATGAACTTCAGAGCGTGAAAAAAGCTTTATCCGCGGTTGGTCTTTCGAGCATGCTTGATGACCTTGAACTGCGCCTCAACCGGGCCGCTGAAACCGCGACCCCGAAGGCAAAGGAACTTTTCATCCAATCCATCGAAGAGATGTCGATTGATGATGTACAAAAAATTTATCAGGGCCCGGATGATGCCGCGACTCAATATTTCAGAAAAAAAATGTCCCCGGAATTAAGCAAAGAGATGACTCCTGTAGTCGAAAAAAGCCTGAACCAGGTCGGAGCTATAGAGTCTTATAACGAAGTAATGGGAGAATATAAAAATATACCGTTTATGCCTAACGTCGAGGAAGATCTGAATGGTTATGTGGTCGATAAGGGGATGGACGGCATTTTCTATTACCTGGCCAGAGAAGAAGCGGCAATCCGCTCCGACCCCTTAAAACAGTCTACCTCTCTGCTGAAAAAACTTTTCGGTGGTAAATAGAAATTCTATTCGACCTCATAAACCTTAACTGAAGAACTGCAACCTCGGAAAAGAGAAATTATGCCTGACTGGTTCTGGGAAATAATGCTGGTTGTTTTTGCGCTTCACTGCCTGATCTTTACCATCCTGGCTCTGAAACGCCGCCGTCTCGCCTCGGCCCTGGCGGCCGGGGCCTTCTTCCTCCTGTTTCTCGCCATCAGTGTCCGCTTATGGCTGCCGGAGAGTCAGATCATGGGGATTAAAACCTCCTGGTATTTAAGAATCCCGGCCTGGATTCTGGCAGTTTCCGGTCTCACCATAGGCTGGCGCCAGCGCCGGCGCCATAAGGGTTAAAAGCACATCGCCCTGGCTCCTCCTCCGGCCTTACATTTCTAATTTCACCTTTTTCCGATCCCAGCGTTCTTTAAGTGCCATCAGCAGATCCCATTCGATCGGCACGATAAAGAGGGTGAGGAAGGTGGCGGTGCAGAGGCCGGTGACGAAGGTTGAGGCCATTGAGCCCCAGATCAGTGAGTAGTAAGGAAAACCGATCGCCATCGGCAATAGACCCAGAGTGGTTGTCAAGGTAGTTAAAAGGATGGGGCGCAGGCGAGTGCGGATTCCCTCTATAATCGCCTCCCGACGGTTACCGGATCGATGGTAGGCGCGATTGATAAAATCGATCAGCACCAGCGAATCATTGACCACCACGCCGGTTACCCCGACAATCGCGATCATGCTGTTAACCGTAAAAAGCCCCTGCGTCAGCAGTTTTCCGAAAACTACTCCAATCAGGGCGAAAGCGACGGCGGAAAGGATAATCAAGGGCTGCAGGTAGGATTGAAACTGTAGTGCTAAAATCGTATAAATTGCCAGAATTGCAATTAAAAATGCATAACTGAGTGAGGTGTAGGAGCGTTTAGTTGAAGCAAATTCACCGGCAAAATTGACTTCTGCTCCGGGGTATCCGGCGGCGATACCCCGGTAATAATCTTTAATAATCTGCACCACCGCCGGGGTCGAAAGTCGACTTCCCGATTTAAGATTCGCGGTCAGATTGATCGAACGATTCAAATTATAGCGGTTGAGATAACCGGGTTCGAGATATGACGATACCGAAACCAGATCACCAAGTTTAAGGCCTCCGTCCGGACCACTCGAAATCGGTAGCTGCAGAGCATCGGCTGGATCTTCAAGGTAGTCAGGATCGACTTTAAGTTTCATATCAAGATCCTCATCCCGGGCCCGAAATTTGCCGACATAACGACCATCCAGAACCGAGCCCGCGAGATAGGCAACCTGCGCCTGGGAGAGTTTATATTCGGCCGCCTTAACCGGATCGACCTTGAGCCGGTAGATACGTCCGGGCTCGCCCTGATTACTGGAAAAATCGGTCAGCGCCGCTTTAAGACGCTGATCCCGCCGCAGAAAATCAGCTAAAACCCTGGCCAGATTCTGCACCGATTTTTCATCCGCACCGGTAATCCTGACATTTAAATCTTTACCGGTGGGCGGGCCGTCTCTCTCGGGCCGCACCGACACTCGCCAACCATCTTTAGCCAGCGGAGCCACCTGCCGGCGCACATAATCCAGAAAAAGCATCGGATCATTATCGGGATTTTCGGGGAATTTCTGCTCCCGCCGGCCCGGCAGGGTGACTGCCAGATGACCAACATTGTTGCCCCAAACCGGCTGATAGTCCTCATTAATAAAGAAACCAGCCTGCCCCATAACCGAGCTAACCTGCCCCGGGCCACCGGCCAGAATCACCCGGCTCCCTTCCCTTAAACGTCTTCTGGTTTCACCTATCGGAGTAGCCGGCGGCCCGTGAAAATTAACATAGTAGAGGGTGTAGTCATCAGGGAAAAATTTGACTTTGATCAGTGGCACTTTTCCGGTCAACGAGAGATAAAGAATTAATATGGACGCACAAAAAAGAACCCCCACCGCCAGAACACTTGATAAACGAAATCGCAGGGTAAAGGTAACCAGACGTTCGTTAATACGCCGCAGCCAGAGCATAACCCGGCGTTCATTACCACCGGCAACAAATTTTGAAGCCGCCAGCCGGCGGGCCCCGGGCCAGTCGAGAAAATGTCCCGGCAGGATCACCATACATTCAAAAAGTGACGCCAGCAGGGCAAAACTTACGGCTTTCGGAATATAGGCAAAAAATTCACCGGTCGAGCCCGACATAATCAGCATCGGCAGAAAAGCGGCAACCGTGGTTGAAGTCGCGGCAATCACCGGCCAGGAAATCTCACAGGTACCGTTCAGTACCGCCTGTTTCAGCGCCTCCCCCTCCTGCAGATGACGATAGATATTCTCCAAAACCACAATCGCATCATCGACAATTATTCCACTGACCAGCACAAAAGCAAAGAGGGTAATCTCATTTAAGGAGTTGTCGGTAACGTACATGATAATCATTGTACAGAGAAAGGAGAAAGGGATACCGACGGTGGTCAAAAGAGCATTACGCCAACCCATAAAGAGCCAGATGATGAAAGTCACGAGTACAATCCCGCAAATCAGGTTAAGCCCTAGAGTAGTAATTGCATCATTCAGATGAATACGTTGATCCTGAGTCAGGATCACCTTGACCCCCTCCCGGGCCAGACGTTCTCGAAAATCAGCGATAATCTTCTCAACTTCGGCGACAATTTTTAAGGCGCTGCCGTTGTCACTTTTTACAATTTTCAGACCGACACTGTCCTGGCCATTTACCGCTGAAAGATAGAGCGGATCACGGTAGGCGATCTTCGCCCCGCTCATCACCTCGCCAATCGTTACCGGAGCGCCATCACCATCTAAACGAATGACCGTTTTTTCGATATCGTCCCGGGAGCGGTAAAGTTCATCGACAACGACAACAAACTCTCCATCCCGGTTTTTATAATCTCCAGCCGGAATCGAAAGATTTGTCCCTTTGATTGCCTGCGCCACATCCTCAAAGGTCAAGCCTAAAATTTCGAGCCGATCAGGGTCGATGAAAATGTGAAATTCACGTACCAGCTCACCGGTAATCCGGACGTTCTCAACCCCCTTAATGCGCTTCAGCAGCAGTTTAAGCTCTTCCGCGATCAGGGTCAAAGTCCGATTGCTGCGGTCACCGACGAGATTAACCGTTACCACCGGCAGCCAGAAGTTGACATCAACCTCCTGAAATTCCGGAGGTTCAATTCCCGGCGGCAGATTCGGCAGAGCCCCCAAAACTTTGAGGCGTAACTCCTTAAACAACTCGGTAAAGTCGGCTCCGTCAATGAATTTAACCACCATGCTGGAACGGCCGCGATAGGAGGTCGATTTTATAAATTCGACATCCTCAAGATCATCCAGCGATTTCTCAATCTCACGCGTCACCAGGGCCTCGACATCGGCCGGGGCGGCCCCGGGCAGAAAGGTGGTGATCATCATTTTGCCCATGTTGACATTGGGATAGCGCTCAACCGGCAGCTCCAGCAACGCCACCGCCCCGACCACCATCAACAGGAGAAAGAGAAGATTGACCAGAACCTTCTGCTGCAGAAAAAATTCGATGAATTTACGCATGGGTGTGTATGTAAGGCGGCACTAAAAACAGCGAAAGCTGTCGCCGGGTTTGAGTTTTTCGCCGGTAACCTTAAATAAGCCGTCCCGGGTGCGGCCGAGTTTTATGACCTTGAGTTCGGTTCCGTCAGGCCGGATCAGCCAGAAGGAGTCGTAGCGCTCAACCAGCGCCCCGGCCGGAACCGCGACGACAGCACCGGGCTCCGGCATCGAGACGGCAAGTTCCATCGCGATACCGCCACGCATCTCCTTTAGACCTCTGTCCAGTTCGAGTTCAACCTGAATTTTGCGGCTTTTAAGATTAAAAGCCGGAGAGACATGTTTAAGCCGCGCGGAAATTTTTTCAGCCGCGCCGCCCGGCTCCGCCGCAGCTTCCGGCGTCAACTGCAACTTGCCGTCCGCGGCCGATTTTTTAACCCATTCATACTGGTTAAGAGTCAACGAAAAAGGTACCAGCAGCGAGCTGTAATCGGCGACTACCGCCACCACCTGCCCCCGGGTCAGCCATTCACCCGGCTCCGCCTGGCGCTTCAGAATCCGCCAGTCAGGCGGCGCAGTTATCCGGCAGCGGCGGTGGCGTTCGGCTAAAACCTTAGCTTTGATTTTTAATTCCGCCAGGGCCAGTTCGGCCTGATCGAATTTCTGCTCTATATCCAGAACTTTCTTTTCGGAAACCGCTTTCTGTCCGCTCAAATTGCGGTAGCGTTCAACCTCGTGATGCCAATAATTGATCTGATTTTCCAGACGGGCACAGGCGGCCCGATTGGCTTTCATTTCAAGATCGATAAAAGTCGTATCAATTTGAGCGAAAAGACCGTCCGCGGCCACCACATCACCCATTTCGCCATAAACTTTAAGACAGCGTCCCGACTCTTCACAAACCAGAGACCGCCGCCGGCGAGCCCGGGTATAACCGCGCAATACGGTGGTCTGCAGTGCCGGACGGGCCGTACAGAGAGTAAATTTTTGCCCATTCTCAGCCTTTTCAGCCGCGATCAGCAGTGTCGGAGAACCGGCCCGGAAGAGCAACGATAAAAATAGAGTTACAGTAAGAAACTCTACTAAGGTCAATTTTCGCATTAAAATCCTCAAGTAGTTCTATACTAACTGAAAGTTTTGCAATTTGGGGCTTTGGCTTCGCCTCTCCTTAACGGGGACACAGCTCCGCAAAGGCTGGGGAACGCCTTTACTCAGCAATGTCCCCACATCGAGACAGAGTGTAAAGGCGAAGCAAAACTCAACTCTACCCGCTGCGACTTAACCGGCAAAATAGTCACTGATAATTTGACGGTGATCAAAGGCGATATTTTCCGGCAGATTTTCGCGGGTGTAGACTGCGGCCTTGCCGGCATCGTCTCCGGCTTTAAGACGGCCCCGGCCGATGGCCGTAAAAACGGTTGAGATCGTATGTTGGCGCAGGTCGCGGGCGGGATCGGAATAGGTGTGAAACTGACCGGTCAACTCAACTTCAAGACTGGTCTCCTCCAGCGCCTCGCGCACAGCGGCCGCCTCCAGGGATTCGCCGTAATCGACAAACCCGCCCGGCAAAGCCCAGCCCGGCGGCGGATTTTTGCGCTCGATCAGAACTATGCCGCCCTGATAAGCGATGATAATATCGACTGTCGGCACCGGATTCCGGTAGCGGCAGAACTTATGGCCGCAATCGGGGCAGAGGAAGGTTTCACGCATCGCTTTTCAACCCCCGCTTCACAAAAGCCAACTCCTCTTTGAGACTGCCGACCTCATCATCCAGCCGGGCGTTTTTAACGCTGTCGAGAATTTTTTTAAAATCGGGGCCCGGCCGCAGACCGGCGGCGATCAGATCCCGGCCGCTGATCTCAGCTTCAACAAACTGGAGCCGGGTGATATAGATGGAGAGAGCTTTTTTGACGGCCTCACTCTCATGGCCGGCCATTATGTAGAGAATCACTTCCAGCGGCAGACCCACCAGCCGGGCGCAGAGTTCGGAATTGCGATAACTTCGGCCTTTACGACAGAGACGGCCGAGTTCGGCCGCCGCCGCGATGCCCTGCTGACGGCTCGCGATGAAACGCTTAACGGCATTCTCATCCAGCCCTAAACGAACCACACAGTAACGAGCCTGAGCGGTGTTCATACCGTCCAGAAAACTTAAGAGATAGACCCGCCAGGCTTCGAGTTTCTCATCGAGATAGAGAAGTTCATACCAGGAGACCACCTCTTTGGCCGCCTGCAGCCGCTCGAGGCGGCGCTCCGGTTTAAACTGGCCTTTGAGCTCGGGGAAGATTTCGTGCCAAAGCTTAAGTTCGCGGATTCGTTCAAAGATCGGCACCGGATCGGATTCGGCACAGATCAGCCGCAGCTCATGCAGAATCCGGAAACCCGAGAGCCGGCGCACGAATCCGATCTTGATCGCGTTATGAATCAGGTGCAGGGTCTGGCGCCCGATCGTAAAAGAGAATTTCTGTTCAAAACGGATGGCGCGAAAGATGCGGGTCGGATCTTCGACAAAGCTTAAATTGTGCAGGACCCGAATACTCCGCTCTTTAAGATCCCGGCCGGCCCCGAAATAGTCCCGCATCACCCCGTAACTTTCCGGATTAAGCGAGATAACCAGAGTATTGATGGTAAAATCCCGGCGGTAGAGATCGACTTTCAGAGAGCTTTTCTCCACCTTCGGCAGACTCGCCGGAGCGTCATAATACTCCATCCGGGTACTGGCGATATCGAGTTTGTAGCCCTCTTTCGTGGAGAGAACCGCCGTGCGAAAGGGCTCGTGGCAATAGACCCGGCACTGATAGCGCTCGCCGTAGGCTTTAGCCAGGGCGATACCGTCACCTTCAACTACGATATCTATATCGAGATTGGGGCGCCGCAAAAGCAGATCCCGCACCACGCCGCCGACGAGAAAGATATTGACCTTGAGACTGTCGGCCAGTTCACCGAGTTGTTGTAAAACCCGGATCAGATCTTCGGGAAAACTCTCCTGCATCAGCGCTTTGACATTTTTCCGACGCATTTTCCGCAGTTCCCGGCCCGGAAAGCTAAAATCCCCGCCCCCTCCGGACTCCGGTTCCCGGTCATAGAGCGCCCGCAGGAGATCTTTACGGGTAATCGCCCCGATAATCCGGTTGCCTTCATCAACTACGGGCAGAAAACGCTGATTGCGTTCAACGATCAGCTCCTTAATCTGTTTGATATCAGCCTCGGCCGTGATCGGCTCATAATCGGTGGTCATATATTCCCTGACATCGAGTTCGCTGAGTCCGTGATAGAGGGCCTTTTCCACAACCTGGCGGGAGATGATGCCGATAAGCTCGCCCCCCGCCTCAGCGATCACCGGCAGAACATTGATATTGTAACGAGTCAACAATTCGGCGGCTTTAGAGAGCGCTGTATGCGGCTCGATCGTCAACACCGAAGAGGTCATCAGATCGGCGGCGGTCAGGGGCGCGACCACCTCTTCCTCCAGAAGTTCAAGCAGCCGTTCCCGACACTGAATCAGGGTCAGCTCCCGGGTCGCGGCGGAAGCGGCATAGTGGTGTCCGCCGCCGCCGAAGTGAGCCAGCAGCCGGCCCATATCCAGAGCCGGCGTCCGGCTGCGGCCGATAATATAGACCTTGTCATCGAGCCGCAGCAAAGCGATAACCACCTCATGCCTTTCGATATCCCGCAGCCGGTGCACGACCATCGCCACATCCGGGATATAGTGATCCCGACCGGCTTCGACCAGCACCACCTTCTGCCCGTGCGGGTAGAGAACCCGCTGGGATAACAAGAGGTCATTAAGCAGAGATATCTGCTCCCGATCGAGCGGATTGTTAACCACCCCGGCCACGGTCTCCAGGTTGCCGCCCATCTCCAGCAGCCAGGCCGCGGCCTGAAAATCACGCACGGTGGTTCCGGCAAAGGTCAGGGAGCCGGTATCCTCGTAGAGACCGATCAGCATCACCGTCGCTTCATCGGCCGACAAAGTAATATTCTGCTCCTTAAGTTTTTCGGTCATCAGCGTAACCACAGCCCCGACCTCGGCCACTTCGCTCAAAACAACTCCGGTCAGATCGTCGGCGGTCGCCGGATGGTGGTCGTAAACTATGACCTCGACTTCCGGCCGGGCCGCGACCTCGGCAAAGGCCCCAATGCGGCTCCGCTGCCGGGTATCGACCACAATCAGGCGTTTGATCGCAGCCGTATCGATATCTTTCAAACGCTTAAAGGGAAACGAATAGCCGCAGGTGTGGAAAAGAAAATCGTGGAGACTGCGCTCGGGGCTGCCGGGCAGCACCATCTCCGCCTCCGGATAGAGATGACGGGCGGCCAGCATCGCCGCCAGTCCGTCAAAATCGGTGTTGATATGAGAGGTAATAACTTCAGTCATCTAAGTACGCTCTCGGGGATGAAATTTACGATAAACCTCTTTCAGGCGTTCCGCGTCAACCTGGGTATAGATCTGAGTCGTGGCCAGATCGGCATGCCCGAGAAGGGTCTGGACGATCCTTAAGTCGGCCCCGCCGGAAAGCAGATGGGTGGCAAACGAGTGCCGCAAAAGATGGGGATAGACCTCCTGCTTAATCCCGGCCTTAAAGGCGTAACGCCGGATATTCTTCCAGAATCCTTCACGGCTTAGGGCCTTACCCGAACGGTTGAGAAAGATATAGGAGGAACTTTTTCCTTTCAGCAGCCGGATGCGGCCTTTTTTGATATAATCATTGAGATTGTGAATAATCTGCAGCGGCAGCGGCACCACCCGCTCCTTGTCACCTTTACCGATAACACTCAAAAAACCCAAGTTAAAGTTAACCTGCTGAAGCTCCAGCTTGACCAGTTCACTCACCCTTAAACCGGCCCCGTAGAGAACTTCGAGCATCACCCGGTCGCGCTGACCGAGAACGGTTTGCGGATCCGGAGCCGCCAGCAGGGCCTTGATCTCCACCACACTTAGAACCTCCGGCAGGTTTTTGTCAAGCCGGGGCAGATCCAGTCCGGCCAGAGGATTATTATTGATTTCGCCTTTGGCCAACAGATACTTGAAAAACGAATTAAGCGCGGAAAAACGCCGTCGGATAGTCCGCCGGGCGTAATTTTTTTTCAGTAAAGAGATGTAACCGCCGACCTGAGAGCGGGTCATAGATTCGGGCAGCGCCACCCCGATTTCATCGAGGAAGCAGCCGAAATGCTCCAGATCAACCCGGTAAGCGGCCACAGTCGCCGCCGCCAGACCCCGTTCCAGAAGCAGATAATCGAGAAAATATTCAACCTGATCAGCATACATAAAAAAGAGATTCTCTCTTTGCCTAACCCGCCTTCTCCTCACCGAAATCCCGCATCGCGGTGGCATCATTATCAACCGGAGAGAGCATGGCGATGGCATGTTTATAGATCAGGTGACTGGTAAAACCGTCATTTAAGATCAGGGTGTGGTTGTCGAAACTGCTGATGCGCCCCTCTTTAGCGGTGCCGCCGATAAGTTCAACGCTGACCCGGCGACGCTCGCGCCGCAAGCGGTTTAGAAATTGCTCCTGAACATTCGCCTGATGTCGTGTCATCCTGACAACTCCTGTACGATTCTTTTTCTTTATAACCCGGCTACAATTAACACTCGAAAACTGATTTAGCAAACAAAAACCGCAAAAACAAGGTGACATCAACGCCGTAAACTGGTAAAAGGCTGCGCTCAAACCTTGAACTTCAACCCCCGGAACCTTGAACCCTTAAACTTTTAACTTTGAATTTAAAAAACGGCAGTTAAAACTATGAAAGATTTTTCCCGCTATACCGGCACCAGTGAATATATTGTTTCTGAAGACCTGCAAAATGATGTCAACGTCTCTATCGCTCTGGGACGACCGCTGCTGATTAAAGGCGAGCCCGGCACCGGCAAGACCCTGCTGGCCAAAAGTGTGGCCCAGGGCCTGAATCAGGAGCTTTTAACCTGGAACATCAAATCGACCACCAAGGCCCAGGACGGCCTCTATATCTACGATACGGTGCAGCGCTTGAACGACTCCCGTTTCGGCGGCGAGGGGGTTGATGTTGCCAATATTGAAAACTACATCAAACTCGGTAAACTCGGTGAAGCCTTTGCCAACCCGGTCCAGTCGGTGGTCCTGATCGACGAGATCGATAAAGCCGATATCGAATTTCCCAACGATCTATTGGCCGAACTTGACGAGATGAAATTCTACATCCCGGAGACCCGGAAGACGATTGCAGCCATCAACCGCCCGGTGATCATCATCACCAGCAACTCCGAAAAGGAGCTGCCCGATGCCTTTTTAAGACGCTGCGTTTTTCACTATATTGAATTTCCGGATCAAAATCTGATGGCTGATATTGTTGAGGTTCATTTTCCCGGACTCGACAAGAAAATGGTGAAACAGGCGATGGAGGCCTTCTATCAGCTACGCGATCTCGAGGGCTTACGCAAAAAACCTTCAACCAGCGAACTTATCGACTGGCTCAAGGCTCTGCTGGCCGCCGGTAAAACCGGCAAAACCGATTTTCAGAAAGAGCTCCCTTTCTTAGGCGCTCTTTTGAAGAATGAAAATGACTACGAAATTGCCGCCAGACAGCGCAGCGCTTTCCAGCGCCGCGGAGCCTTGAACAGCCTCCGCCGTTAAGAGCTTAAATCTATGTTTAACGGATTTTTCTTCTGCCTGCGGGCCCATAAAATCATGGTGACGCCGACTGAATGGCTGGCGTTAATGGAGGCTTTAGATCGCGGTTTCGCCGGCAACAGCCTGGTCTCATTCTACCATTTAAGCCGCTCACTTCTGGTAAAAAGCGAAGCTCTTTTCGATCAATATGATCTTGCTTTCCGGGAATTTTTTACCGGTCTGGAAGTCCCGGCGGAGATTTTCGAGGAGCTCTGGAAGTGGCTCGGCAAAGAGGCCTTGAAAAGAGAGATCGACGCTGACGCTTTGAAGGATCTGCCCCAGTATGACTGGGAAACCGTCAAGAAGATGTTCGAAGAGCGCCTCAAAGAACAGAAGGAAGAGCATAACGGCGGCGGCAACTGGATCGGCACCGGCGGCACCTCGCCTTTCGGCCACGGCGGCTATCATCCCGGAGGCTTAAGGGTCGGTGGTGAATCGGGCGGCGGCATGGCCGTAAAGATTGCGGCGGAGAGAAAATTCAAGGGCTACCGCCGGGATGTCACGCTTGATGTCCGCCAGATCAAGGTAGCTTTGAAAAAACTGCGCCACTTGCGCCGCTCCGGCTCCAGGCTTGAACTTGATATCGATAAAACTATCGATAAGACCTGCCGCGATGCCGGAGAGATCGATCTGGTTTTCAGCCCGGAGCATAAAAACGACATCAAAATGCTGCTTTTAATGGATGCCGGCGGCTCGATGTATCCTTACGCCAAACTGGTTGACCGGCTCTTTTCCGCAGCCAATTCCGTCAACCACTTCGCCGAATTCAACCACTACTATTTCCACAACTCAATCTACGACTACCTGCGACCGGAAATCAACGGCCGCGAGCGCGTCTCAACCGCGCATATCCTCAAGGAACTTAACCCGGAACACAAAGTCATCCTGGTCGGCGATGCCCATATGGCCCCGTATGAACTCTTCATGGAAAACGGCATCATCGACTACTACGACAGCAACGAAACCGCCGGCATCGTCTGGTTTGAACGGATCGCCAAACATTTCCGCCGCTCAGTCTGGCTCAACCCGATGCCCGAACGCTACTGGCGCCACCCCACCGTCAGCGCCATCCGCCAGGTTTTTCCGATGCACCACCTCTCTTTAGAAGGTATCGACGAAGCCATCAAAGAACTGACCGGCCCTTGACGGCAACAGGTTTCATTGAACTAATTTAATCCTTCCCTACAAGAGATTGATCCCCTCCAGAGGGCTGGAAAGACGGGAAATATCCCGATCCATCACATGCGTGTAGATCTCGGTGGTCTTGACATCCGCATGCCCCATCAACTCCTGCAGCAGACGAATATTTACCCCGTTTTCAAGCATTGTCGTGGCAAAACTGTGACGCAGGGTATGACAGGTAACCCGTTTGTCGATTCCGGCCTTACGGGCCGCTCTTTTTACAGCTTTCTGCAACCCAGACTCCAGAACATGGTGTCGCCGCTCCTCTCCATAACGCGGATCAAACGAACGTTTTTTCGACGGGAACACATACTGCCAACCGGTCTCCAACGCCGCATTCCTGTATTTACGTCCGAGAGCCGACGGAATATAGACCGCACCAAATCCCTCATCAAGATCACGACAATGCAGAAGTTTCACCCTTTCAATATGACTGCGAAGTTCCAGGACTATCGGTTCCGGCAGTATGGTGGAACGCCACTTATCACCTTTCCCCAGAATATGAATCCGCTTACGATCAAAATCGACATCCTTGATTCTAAGCCGCACGCACTCCATAAGCCGCAAACCTGAACCGTAAAGCATTTTTGCCATTAAGGCGTGCGTTCCGTCAATATGGCGAAAGAACAATTCAATCTCATCCCGGCCAAGTACCGTCGGCAGTTTGGGTGGTTTCTTTGAACGTATAGGCTGAATCTTCCCCTCCAGAGGCAAATCAAGCACCTCACGATAGAGAAAAACCAACGCATTCAAAGCCTGCTTCTGAGTCGATGCCGACACCTTTCCCCTAACCGCCAAATCCGACAAAAACCGCTCAACATCCCTGAATGTCAGATCCCGGGGATGCACACTGCTGCCGAAAAAACGGACATAGCGCACAATCCACTGGCAATAGGTCTGCTCAGTACGATATGCATAGTGATGATATCTAAGTACTTCCCGTACCTGATCCATTAATTTCGACTTGGGATCAGGACGGAATTTAATTTGACTTTCCATAATGATACCGTGTATACCACAACAGTATTATAAAATGAAGCGCTAAATTGATAAGTGGAAATATACTTCCACTTTCCCAATAATATATCTCAATAAGTGGAAAAGATAGACACCTACAGCAGGTGATATCATGGAATAATTCCACTTATTAATAATGTTAGCCTGCCCAAATAAATAA
>JANTFH010000055.1 GCA_024763535.1 Thermodesulfobacteriota bacterium | reverse complement strand
TTTGCTTTGTTTGATGGCTTTTGTTAGAAAGTTATTGCGTGACAGTTAATGATGTGCTGCCGGTTACGGTTACCGGATTTATCGGATAAAAAAAAGTTTACGGGAAGTCAGTGGATGATGAAAAAATATATTGAGGTTGAGGCCGCCCGGGAGTTGATTCTCAGTGATTCCAATTCAGTTTTACCTCCAGAAAAGATTGATCTGCTTGCGTCCCTGGGCCG
Organism: Thermodesulfobacteriota bacterium; assembly: GCA_024763535.1. Taxonomy (GTDB): domain Bacteria; phylum Desulfobacterota; class Anaeroferrophillalia; order Anaeroferrophillales; family Tharpellaceae; genus Tharpella. The sequence goes on along the minus strand of JANTFH010000055.1, from coordinate 15,415 downwards.
GGTTCTCTGTCAGGATATAGTTGCCGACCGGGATCTGCCGCCGGCTGATAATTCAGCTATGGACGGCTATGGTCTGCGAGCCGCTGATAGTGCTGCCGCTGAAACCGCTCCCTTAAAATTGGCGGTTGTGGCCGATATTCCTGCCGGTAAACCCTGGCCGGGCCGGATCGGTGCCGGTGAAGCGGTGCGAATCATGACCGGAGCCCCGATTCCGGACGGGGTAGACGCGGTCATCCGGCGGGAACTGGTCGAGGAACTTGATGACGCAATTATCCTGAAAAAAAAGGTTTCTGTCGGTAATGATATCCGCTCTGCCGGCGAAGATATAAAGGCGGGCGAAACCGTTTTGACTTGCGGGACCCTGATCACCCCGGCCGTGATCGGAATGCTGGCCGCGGTCGGTGTGCCTTATGTTTCGGTAGTGCGTAAACCCCGGGTCGCGGTGCTCGCGACCGGAGATGAGATTGTTGATTTCAGTCAGGTGCCGGGGCCGGGCAAGATTCGCAACAGTAACAGCTTCTCGCTGGCGGCTCAGGTGCTGCAGGCGGGTGGTTTGCCGCAGGTATTTCCGATTACTATTGATGAGCCTGCAGCCATTCGCCGGGCCTTGCAAAATGCGGTTTCCGGCAATGATTTGGTCTTGACCTCGGGCGGGGTTTCCATGGGGGATTACGATTTTATTCAGGATGTAATCCGGGACCTGCCGGCGGCTGAAATCCGTTTCTGGCAGGTGAAGATGAAGCCTGGCAAACCTCTTTTATACAGCCGGGTTGCGGCCAAGCCGGTTATCGGTCTGCCCGGCAATCCGGTTTCGACGATGGTCTCTTTTGAACAGTTTGTCCGGCCCCTGATGAAAAAGATGGCCGGTTTTCCTGATTCCGAACTGCTGCCGCCCCGGGAAACGGCGGTGGTGCTTGAGGATCTTCCGGCACCTGGTGACCGGCGTCACTATGCCCGCGCGATTGCGCAGCGGGATGAAAACGGGCAATTGACGGTGAAATCAACCGGACTGCAGGGCTCCGGGATGCTTAATTCAATGGTCAGAGGCAACTGCCTGATTATTCAGCCTCCGGCTAAAGCTGGGGCCAAAAGCGGAGAACGGGTCGAGATCGAGTGGCTCGGATATTGAGTAAATTACCGGCGGTTTTACTGATCTCAGGTCCGACGGCGGTCGGTAAAAGCGCTGTCGCTCTGGAGATTGCCCGCCGTTGTCAGGCCGAGATCATCAACGGTGATTCGCTTCAGGTTTACCGCTATCTGGATATCGGTACGGCCAAACCCGATCGGTATGAACGGCAGCTGCTGCCGCATCATCTGTTCGACATTCTGGAGCCGGATCAACCTTTCAATGCGACCGATTTTCAACTTCAGGCCGATCAGGTGATCGCCGATATTCACGCCCGCGGATCCCTGCCGCTGGTGGTTGGCGGTACCGGACTCTATCTGAAAGCTCTGCTGTTCGGTCTCTGTCAAATGCCGGAGATCGATCCGGAAATGCGGCGGAAACTTGAAAAACGTCTGCAGGTGGAGGGCAGCGAGGCGCTTCATACCGAACTTGCCCTTCACGATGCGCCGCTGGCGGCCCGGCTCGCGCCCCGCGATAAAACCCGGATCCTGCGCGCTTTAGAGACGGTTCTTACGACCGGGAAAAGTATCACCTATTTTCAGGAACAACACCGCTTTGCGGCGCCGCGATATAATTTTCTCCATGTTTTCCTTGACCTTGAACGGGAAGAGCTCTATCAACGTATCAATATGCGGGTGGAGAAGATGATTGCCGCGGGCCTGCAGGCGGAGGTTGAAGGCCTGTTGGAAAAAGGCTTCAGTTCTGATTTGAAACCACTGCAGAGTATCGGTTACCGGCAGATGATCGCTTATCTTGAGAACCGCCTTACTCTTGAGCAGGCGGTTGCCGATATTAAACAGGCGACTCGCCGCTACGCCAAACGGCAGCTGACCTGGTTTCGTCATGACCGGGAGGCCTTGAGAATAGAGGTCTCCGCCTGGAAGAAAATTCTCTCTCTGGATTTTTTCGAACGCTATACGGACTAAGGAAGCTTACCTGACCATGCATAAAAGAGTTACCAGCATGTTTAACGAGTCGATTGCTCAATTTCGTTCGACCGAACACATCTTTATGGTAATCGTCGCCGTAATTATCGGCCTGCTTGGGGGATTCGGCGCGGTCGGGATTCAGTTTACGATAAAATTGTTCAGTAAAATATTCTGGGGCACCGGTGAACTTGAACTGGGCTTTCTGTTGGATGTTCCCTTCTATATGAAGATTCTCATACCGACCGGCGGCGGCCTGCTGGTCGGCCTGATTGTCTATTTCTTCGCGCCGGAAGCCAAAGGGCACGGGGTGCCCGAGGTGATGGAAGCGATGGCATTAAAAGACGGTCGTATCCGGCCGCGCGTGGCCGTGGCTAAATTGATCGCCTCATCTTTGTGTATCGCTTCCGGCGGCTCGGTTGGCCGTGAGGGGCCGGTTATCCAGATCGGATCTTCAATCGGATCGACCGTCGGCCAATTTTTGAAAGTCAACGCCCAGCGCACCAAGGTCTTTGTCGCCTGCGGGGCCGCGGCCGGGATTGCGGCCGCTTTTAACGCGCCGATGGCCGGAGCCCTGTTCAGTGTCGAGATCATTCTCGGTGATTTCGGGGTGGCTCAATTCAGCCCGATTGTTATCTCTTCGGTTATGGCCACCGTGGTCTCCCGCCATTTTCTTGGTAACTTCCCGGCCTTTGAGGTCCCGGCCTACCATCTCGTGAGTCCGATTGAGTTGATTCCCTATGCTATCCTCGGACTCCTGGCCGGTCTGGTGGCTCTGCTATTTACCAATACGCTCTGTTTTTTTGAAGATTTTTTTGATGATCGGCTGAAGATGAACGGGATTCTAAAGACCGTGCTCGGCGGTTTTCTGCTGGGTTGCCTGGGACTTCTGGCCCCCGGGGTTTACGGGGTTGGTTACAACAGTATGAATCTCGCTCTGTTGGGAAATATATCCTGGGCTGTGATGCTGGGCCTGGTTTTTGCCAAGATATTAGCTACCTGTTTGAGTCTGGGCTCCGGCGGCTCCGGCGGTATTTTCGCTCCTTCGCTTTTTATCGGGACGATGACCGGCGGTGCCTTCGGCGCGGTTGTACATATGGTGATGCCGTCTCTTTCGGCTACTTCCGGGGCCTACTCAATGGTGGGTATGGGGGCGGTGGTCGCCGGGGCGACCCATGCCCCGATTACGGCCATTCTGATAATCTTTGAGATGACCAATGATTACAAGATCATCCTGCCGTTGATGATTTCGACGATTATCGCGACCCTGCTGGCCACCAAGTTAAACAAGGAGTCAATCTACACAATTAAACTGGTTCGGCGCGGGGTCGATCTCTTCCGTGGCCGCGAACTCAATGTTCTGCGTTCTCTGAAGGTGGCCGATTTCTGTAATCACTCCCCCGAAACAATCCCTCCGGGTCTTAACTTTCGCCAGCTTTTAGAACTGGTGGTAAACCATCCCAATGCCATCTATTACATGGTCAATGAACAGAACCGATATCTGGGTCTGGTCTCTCTGCAGGAGGTTCGCCAGGCGATTCTCGACCAGGATGACCTCTCCGATCTCCTGATTGCCGCCGATCTGGCAACCAACAGTGTGCCGACCGTAAATATGGATTCCGATCTTGATCAGGTTATGAAACTTTTCGGCCACACCGACTATCGGGAACTGCCGGTGCTGGAGGAGGAGAGCGGGGTTTTAGTGGGTGCCATCCGCCAGCGGCAGGTGACAGAGGCCTACAACCGGGAGGTGGTCAAACGCAGTCTCGGGGCCGAGATGACCTCGTCGGTTCAGATGCTTGATAAGGTTGAGACGATCGATCTTCTGGATGGGTATGTAATGGCCGAGGTTCAGGCTCCGGCGAGTTTTGTCGGGCAGACCTTGAAAACCCTAGATGTGCGTTCCCGTCTGGGCCTGCAGGTGATGATGTTCAAACGGCGCACCCAGGAGAAAGAGGGCGATCCGCTTCGCTTTCACCAGTTGATTCCCGGGCCCGATGAGGTCGTCAGGGAGGGCGATCGACTGGTCGTTTTAGGCCGCAGTACGGATGTTGATATTTTTCGAAATATGTAGGATACGGGGTAACTATTCAGTATAGACTAACTTTTTTTGTCGATAAATTTAGCAGAAATCCGGGGACATGACCTGATTTCTAACAGAAATCGGGATCGTGTCCCCGAATTTCGGGTAGCATGTCGGTTGAATAGTTTTAGGATACAGGAATTGTATGGGTAATATGGATAATGATGTCGTTGTAAAAATCAGCCGCCTGCGGCCTTCGGCCCGGCTGCCGCGTTATATGTCTGCCGCTGCGGCAGGTATGGATCTCCATGTCGCGCTTGAGAATGAGGTCGTTCTGGCCGGCGGGGAGCGGGTTATGGTGCCGACCGGAATCGCGATTGCCCTGCCCTCAGGTTACGAGGCTCAGGTTAGGCCCCGCAGCGGCCTGGCGGCTAAATATGGGGTGACCCTGCTGAATACGCCGGGGACAATCGACGCTGATTATCGCGGTGAGATTTCAGTGATTTTAATCAATCACGGTTCTCATGATTTCGTTATCAAAGACGGCGACCGTATCGCCCAGATGATTATCGCACCGGTTTCTCGTTGTCAATTACAACCGGTTGACAGTTTAGATGAAACCGAACGCGGCAGCGGCGGTTTCGGGCATACGGGAGTGTCGTAACCGGCACTCTGTTTTACAGGAACTTTTTTCATGTTTAAGAAACGTCCGACACGGGCTCTGATAGATCTAGCGGCTTTAACCCATAATTATCGGGCTCTGCAGGCGGCGGCGGGACCTTCGGCAGCGGCGGGACCTTCGGCAGCGGTCATGCCGGTTATTAAAGCCGATGCCTACGGCCACGGAGCCGTGCCTGTGGCCCGGGAACTATCTTTAATCGGAGTGCCCGGTTTCGCGGTGGCAACAGTTAGGGAGGCGCAAACCTTAAAGGATGCCGGAATCATTGAGGAGATCCTGATTTTAGGTAGTATTTACGAAGAAGATCTTGAGATTGTTGCCGGCGGCGGTATAATTCCGGTTCTCTGGGATATGGAGAGTGCCCGGCGACTTTCAGATTTTACTTCCAACCTTAACCGCAGACTTCCGGTACAGATCAAAATTGATACCGGCATGAGCCGGGCCGGGGTTGCGGCCGACGGGGCCGCGGAATTTATTGCCGCCGTAGCCGGACTCCCGGGTTTGGAGCTTGTGGGTCTGCTCTCCCATCTGGCGATTGCCGATTCCGCAAAAGAGTGGGCTTTACGTTATACCGGAAAACAGTTTGCCGGCTTTTCCCGGATAAGTAGCGCAGTTACCGACCAGGCCGAACCGGATAAAAGTCTGGTTCTGCATCTGGCCAACAGTGCCGGAATTATTCGTTATGATTTTCCCGGCATGACCATGGCCCGGGCCGGAATTGCCCTCTACGGGGCCTATCCTGATGTTGATCTTTATGCAAAAATTGATTTAAGACCGGTAATGAGTGTCAAAACCGGCATCGTTCTCCTAAAAAACCTGCAGCCGGGCCAAAGCGTCAGTTACGGCTGCACCTATACTGCCCGTGAGAAGATAAAGGTGGCGCTATTACCGATCGGTTATGCCGACGGTCTCAGCCGGGCGCTATCCGGCCGGGGTGAATTTCTGGTCCGGGGGCAGCGGGCGCCGGTTATCGGCCGCGTATGTATGGATTGGACGATGATCGATGTTACCGATATTGTCGGGGTTGCAACCGGTGATGAGGTTGTAATTATGGGTAGTCAGGGAGAGGATATGATTTCAGCCGATGATCTGGCGGCAGCTTTGGGAACCATTTCCTATGAGATCTTCTGTTCCTGGAGCCCCCGGGTTCGGCGTGAGTATCGGCATGGCGGTGATAGTGGTTAAGTTGAAAATCAAGATGATGAAATCTGGATCGATCCCGGCAATGTCGGTGATCTGTGTCCTGGTATCAAGTTTTATTATTTTTTTTACAGGCTTTTCGGGAGCGGTTATGGCATCATCGGAGTCGAATACGGTTGCTGCAGTAAAAAAACTTCTGCCGGAGATGAAGATCGGATCGTTTGCCGGGGTTAAGAGTGTCGAAATAATTTACGGAACCCAGGAACTTGAAAATGAAAGAGGGGCGGTGATCATCGTTAACGGCCGCAATGAAACCTTTGTCAAGTACAGCGATGTGATTGACAAACTTGTCGGTCTGGGGTTTTCCGTTTACAGTATGGATCATCGGGGCCAGGGTTTTTCCGGGCGTCAGCTTGAGGATCCTCTTAAAGGTCACGTCGACACTTACGACGATTATCTGGCGGATTTTAACTGTTTTCTGAAAAATGTAGTCGACGCGAAACCCCATAAAGTCAAACTGGTACTGGCCCACTCGATGGGCGGGACGATTTCTCTGCTTTATGAACTGCGCCATTCCGGAAATTTTGACGGGATTGCCTTGAGTGCGCCGATGCTCGGCTTTTCAACTGCTCCCTGGCCCTTTTTTCTGGTGCCGCCGATGCTCTCTCTTTATGAACTTCTGGGGTTGGAACGCAGTTATGTCATCGGCGGCGGCAAATTTTTGCTCGAACCCTACACTCCGGACAACGTTTTAACCTCGGATGAAGCGCACTACACCCGGAACTATCAGTTGATGCGTGATTATCCGCAGACTCAGCTCGGGGCGCCGACCTGCGCCTGGGTGAAAAGGTCTCTGGAGGCAATCGGGGAGATTAAAGAGGGGGCCGACAAGTTTGAGCTTCCTTTGCTGATCCTTCAGGCCGGAGATGACCGGGTCGTTAATAATTGTGCTGAAGAACGATTCTGCCGGGAGGTCGGTGCGAACTGTCAACTAGTCGTGATGCCGGGATCCCAGCATGAAATCCTTATGGAGAAACCTGAGATCAGAGAGAAGGCTGAGAAACTGATAACCGATTTTCTACTTCGCTTATCCGCGCTACCCAATAAGTAATAAAAGGAGTTCGCTTATGACTGAAACCTCTAGCCTGAAAAAGCGTGTCGATATGCGCCTGGATGATAACCTTAAAAAGCTGCAGCTGCGGGAGCATGACAACCTTACCTGGCTTAAAGCCAATATGAATCCCTATTTTTTTCTGACCATGGCTGCCTGTCAGGATGCGGTTGATCTTCTGGTTTCGGGTCTTGATACGCTGGGGGAAAATCGTAATCTGCTTCTGGCTGATCGGGAAGAGATGCTGATTGTTGCCGGTTTAAACCGGGTCGGATCGATCTATCAAACCTTGAGTAATTTGCAGGAAAAACCGACCTATGCCGAGATCAGTCACTCCTACAGCAGTCTGCCCGGCAGTGACGCCTTGTTGGAGATTCAGCGTTACGAGTTCAAGCCGGTTTCCAGTCATCAGGTGCGGCAGACAAAAAATGTGCGGCTGCCGGCCGGCCTCAAGCCTGAGGTCGAAAAGGTTATGCGCAAGCTCTATCCGGAATTTAACTTCTCCCGGCTAAGTGACGGGCTTAAACTGCTGTCCATCAATAATCCGGACTATCTGAAGATCTCGCCTCCGGAACGAATTGCCCGTCTACTCTGGCTTTATCAACAGGGCTGTCGCTATGACGGTCTCTATTTTGCGGTGGAGGAGGGGGTTGATGCCTGTGATCATCCCGAGGTCAGAATTCTTTTCTCGGTCGGGAATCCTCCCGGACACGGCTTTCTCAAGCAGATTTTAGAGGTTTTTCATCGACTCGAAGGGCGGGTAAGCCGGGCTTACTGCCTGGAGATAGCTACCGGTGTAAACCCTCATTTTCTAGGCACATTCTACTTGGAAAAATGCAGTAAATTAACACCCGAATTCTATAAACAGTTGAAACGTGAGCTCTACAATACCCAGATTCTGGCTAATACCGGAGAGCTCTATCGTCAATACGTTCTCGGCAGCCTCCTGACCGGTGAAGAGCTGCTTTTGGTCAAGGCTCTGGTCAGTTTCTGTTATACCAATCTGGCTCATAATCAGCCTGATGTTTTCGATCTTAACGAGGTTGAACGGGCCTTTATCAACAGCCCGGAGATTGCTCTGGCGCTGGTGCGTTTCTTCCGCTCCCGGTTTACGCCCGGGCGTAAGGATCGGGAGAGCGAAAGCCAACACCTGGAGCATGATATTGAACAGTTGATTGCCGGCTACAATACCGGGCATCGTCACTTTGATGAGTTGCGGCGGACGATCTTTGCCACAGCCAGCCTGTTGATTCGCTACACCTTAAAAAATAACTTCTTTGTTCCCGAAAAACACGCCCTCGCTTTTCGGCTTGACCCCGCGTATCTGGAGGAGCTTGATTCCCGTTTTACGGACGATTTTCCGACCGGAACCAAACCTTTTCGCATAACCTTTTTTTACGGCCGTTACGGTTGCGGTTATCATGTCGGCTTTTCCGATATCGCCCGCGGCGGCTGGCGTACCATCTCCTGTGCCAGCAGCGATGACTTTCTTGCCACCTCTACCAGCCTGCTGCGTGAGGTCTATGTTCTGGCCCATACTCAGCATCTGAAAAATAAGGATATCTATGAGGGCGGCTCAAAGATGGTCGTGGTTCATAATGTCAGCGATCTGCGGGATCGGGCCGCCCGGCTCCAGAGCCTCTACAAGCTGCAGTACGGTTTCATTAACGCTTTTTTTGATCTTTTTGTTACCGCCGCCGACGGCCGGGCCTTAAATCCTCAGGTGGTGGACTACTATGCCGAGGAGGAGCCGATCGAACTCGGGCCGGATGAGAATATGCATGATGAGATGATCGAATTGATTGCGTCTCAGTCTCAGAAACGCGGCTATATCCTTGGCAGCGGTGTAATCTCCAGTAAAGCTGTGGGTATCAATCATAAAGAGTACGGGGTAACTTCGCTTGGAGTGATAACCTTTGCCGAGATTACGATGGCTGAACTCGGGATTGATATGCGGCATGACAGCTATAGTGTGAAATTCACCGGCGGCCCTAACGGAGACGTTGCCGGCAACGCCATGCGGCTGCTGCTTGAACGTTCACCCCAGGTGAAAATTGTGCTGATTGTGGCCGGTTCCGGGGTTCTTTACGATCCGGAAGGACTCGACCATGCGGAACTTAAACGTCTGGTGCTTAAACACAACGTCGATGAGTTTTCCGCGGATAAACTCAATCCCGGCGGTTATCAGCTCTTGAGCCGGCAGCGGCGCCATGAGGGTTTGGTTGAGCTTTATAAACGCCTCAGTCGGAATAAAGAGGGGGTGCAGGAGGAGTGGGTCACCAGCGACCTCTTCCACAGTGAATTTGACAACGCGATTTTCTCCGTTACCACCGATCTTTTTATCCCGGCCGGGGGCCGGCCCGAAACTGTGGATATCAATAACTGGCAGAAGTTTATGGCCGCGGACGGGAGTCCCTCCTGTCTGGCTATCGTCGAGGGTGCCAACTCCTTTATAACCCCTGAAGCTCGTGAAAAACTGCAGGAGAAAGGGATTATCGTGATTCGGGACGCGGCCGCCAACAAGTGCGGGGTGATCTCCTCCTCCTATGAAATTATCGCTAATCTGGTACTTTCCGAGAGTGAATTTCTTAAACACAAGGATATTTACGTGCGCGATGTCCTTGCAATTTTGGAAAAGCGGGCCGCGGATGAGGCTCGGTTGATCTTTGCCCGGCGGCGGGAGGATCCGACCCGTTCTTATACGATGATTGCCGGTTCCCTGAGTCGGGAGATAAATCTGTTCTACGCCCGGATTTTTACCCACCTCCGGGCCCACCCGGAACTGCTTGATTCGCCTCCGATGCGACGTGCGGTAAAAGCGCACCTGCCGGAATTTTTGCAGAATGCCAAGTATCTCCGACGCCTGCCGCAGCGCCTGCCGTTGAAATACCGGGCCGCGATGGTGGCTGCCGAGCTGGCTGCGAGAATGGTTTATGACGGGGACTGGGAGAGTGATTTCGGCAGTGAACTAACCAGCTATGTTAAACGAAAATTTAAGTAATAAATAAAATTAGCGTAACTATTCAGCTAAATAATATTTCCATCCTTTCTGGAGGGGACGGGGGCGGTTTTTCTTAAGCGAATGCGGAAATGATTTCGTTGTTTTTCTTAGGCGAGCTAAAGCCTATAAGCATTGCAACTGTTTGAGCGAAGCGAGTTTTGCAATGCGGGCGAAGCGAGTGTTAGGAAAAACAGAAATCTTAACGCCTAGCGGAGGAAAGCCGCCCCCGGACTCGGATTTACTATCGGGTTAAATATTATATAAAACAAAATTATCAGGAAACAGGAACTTCAGCTTGGCTACTAAAATAGAAAAAGAGATATTAAAACGGCGTACCTTCGGGATCATTAGTCATCCCGATGCCGGTAAAACCACATTGACCGAGAAACTGCTGCTTTTCGGCGGTGCAATTCAGATGGCGGGGGCGGTCAAATCACGCAAGAACGACCGCCATGCGACCAGTGACTGGATGTCGATTGAACAGGAGCGCGGTATCTCCGTAACCTCATCGGTAATGAAATTCAACTACCGGGATTTCGAGATCAACCTGCTTGATACCCCGGGCCATCAGGATTTTTCCGAGGATACCTACCGGGTGCTGACTGCGGTTGACAGCGCCCTGATGGTGATCGACAGCGCCAAAGGGGTTGAACCTCAGACCGAGAAACTGATGGAAGTCTGCCGCATGCGCAATACGCCGATTATCACCTTTATCAACAAGATGGATCGCGACGGCCTCGAGCCTCTGGATCTTTTGGCTGACATCGAGGATAAACTGCAGGTTGAATGCGCGCCGCTCTCCTGGCCGATCGGCATGGGAAGCTCTTTCAAGGGGGTCTATGATCTCTATCAGCAGAAGCTCCACCTCTTTACACCGGGGCACGACAGCCGTCTTGATGAGGGGGTTGTACTCAACGATCTAGCTGACAAGAAACTGGATGAGATGCTGGGCCTGCAGGCTGAAACTCTGCGTGAGGATGTAGAGTTGATGGAGGGGGCGGCCAATCCCTTTGAGCATGCGGAATATCTCAAAGCCAGTCAGACCCCGGTTTTTTTCGGTAGCGCAATCAATAACTTCGGGGTGCGGGAGATGCTTGACGCCTTTGTTGAACTGGCACCGGCCCCCGGGCCCCGGGCCGCAAAAACCCGCGTTGTCAAACCGGAGGAGAGTGCCTTTTCCGGTTTTGCTTTTAAGATTCAGGCCAATATGGATCCTGCCCACCGTGACCGGATCGCTTTCTTTCGTATCTGTTCCGGGAAATTCGAGCGCGGGATGAAGGTTCGCCATCACCGTCTCGGTAAGGATGTCACGGTGGCCAACGCGACCATCTTTATGGCTCAGGACCGCAGTCATGTCGAAGAGGCGTGGCCCGGTGACATTATCGGTATCCATAATCACGGGACCATAAAAATCGGTGATACCTTTACCACTAAAGAGGAGCTTAAATTTACCGGAATACCAAGTTTTGCCCCGGAGCATTTTCGCCGGGTCGTGCTGAAAAATCCGTTGAAGGCCAAACAGCTGAATAAAGGTCTGGTGCAGTTGGCGGAGGAGGGGGCAGTTCAGGTTTTTAGGCCTTTTATGGGCAGCGACTATATCCTCGGCGCGGTCGGAGTCCTGCAGTTTGAGGTGACTATGGCCCGGCTCAAGGCGGAATACGGGGTAGATGCCGTCTATGAAGCGGCCGATTTCAGTACGGCCCGCTGGATTGAGTGTGATGACGGTAAAAAACTGGATCAGTTCAAGAAAAAAAATGAGAGTCAGCTGGCCTTGGACGCTGAAGGCTGTCTGGCTCTGCTGGCTCCGAGTGAGTGGCGTTTGCAGCGGGTTATCGAGCAGTTCCCGGATATTACATTCAATAAAACCCGCGAATATGATTGATGGCCATCCCCGGAAATTTATGAATATGTTAACTTCTAATGGTTCAATTTAAGCTCTCAGCCCCGTTTACTCCGCAGGGCGATCAGCCTCAGGCGATTGAAAAACTCTGTGACGGGCTTGAATCGGGGTTGGATAAACAGGTTCTCTTGGGGGTTACCGGTTCCGGTAAAACCTTTACCCTGGCCCAGGTAATCTCTCGGGTGCAGCGGCCGACTCTGGTGATTGCTCCGAACAAGACCCTGGCGGCACAGCTCTATCAGGAGTTCAAGGATTTCTTTCCCGAAAACCGGGTTGAATATTTTGTCAGTTATTACGACTACTACCAGCCCGAAGCCTACATTCCGACCACCGATACCTTTATCGAAAAAGATTCCGCGATCAACGATCAGGTCGATAAACTGCGCCATGCGGCGACGGTTTCGCTTTTAGAGCGTGACGATGTCATTATCGTCGCCAGCGTCTCCTGTATTTACGGTCTCGGCTCGCCCGAAGCCTATCAGGGGATGCTCCTGTATCTGGAGCCGGAGCGGGGTGATCTGACCCGGGAGCAGATTATCCGCCGCCTGGTTGATATTCAGTATGCCCGTAATGATTATGATTTTCACCGCGGTACCTTCCGGGTTCGGGGTGAGGTGGTCGATATCTTTCCCGCCAACATGGAGGAGAGCGCGGTGCGGCTTGAATTTTTCGGTGACGAGTTGGAAGCGCTCACCCTTATCGATCCCTTAACCGGCAGCCTTCAGGAGAAGCTTAATAAATTTACGGTCTACCCCGCCAGTCACTACGTTACGCCGGAGGCCGACCGCAAACGCGCCTTTAACGCAATCCAGAATGAACTTGATGAACGTCTGATCGAGTTACGCCAGGCCGGCCGCCTGGTTGAGGCGCAGCGGCTGGAACAGCGGACGATGTTCGATCTCGAGATGATCGAGCAGATGGGTTTCTGCTCCGGTATTGAAAACTATTCGCGCCACATTACCGGCCGGGCCGCCGGTGACGCCCCGCCGACCCTGATGGACTATCTGCCCCGCAATCACCTGATTATTATTGATGAGTGCCATGTTACGATTCCCCAGATCGGAGGCATGTATAAAGGTGACCGCTCCCGGAAAACCACCCTGGTCGAATATGGTTTCCGACTGCCGTCGGCACTTGATAACCGGCCCCTTAGAAGTGAAGAGTTTGCCCAACGCAGCGGCCAGACAATCTATGTCTCCGCGACTCCGGGCGATTATGAACTCGAGGTCGCCGGCCAGGTGGTGGAACAGGTAATCCGGCCGACCGGACTGGTTGATCCCGAGATCGAGATTCGTCCGGCCTCAAACCAGGTAGATGACGTCATCGCCCGGCTGCGGGAAACCGTTACCGGCGGCTGGCGGGCCCTGGTAACCACCCTGACCAAACGGATGGCTGAAGATCTGAGCCGTTTTTTACGGGAACTCGATTTTAAGGTGCGTTATCTTCACTCCGACATCGACACCCTGGAGCGGGTTGAACTGATCCGCCAGTTGCGGCTTGGGACTTTTGATATTCTGGTGGGCATTAATCTTCTGCGTGAAGGTCTCGATATCCCTGAAGTTGCCCTGGTCGCGATCCTGGATGCCGACAAAGAGGGTTTCTTACGTTCGCATCGTTCCCTGATCCAGACCGCGGGCCGGGCCGCCCGGAATCTTCAGGGCAAGGTTATTCTCTATGCCGATAAAGAGACCGGTTCGATGGCGAGTGCTATCGCCGAGATGGAGCGCCGCCGTCAGAAACAGCTGGCCTATAACACAGAATATAAGATCACTCCGCAGAGTATTGTCCGCCGGGTGCAGGAGTCGATTGAGGTCGAGTACGGGGATGAAAAAGAGGGTGGAAGTGATAAGACCGCGCCAGAGGTTGATTATCAGACCTTGATCGCCAAAGGCAGCCGCGCCTGCGACCGGGCCCTGCGCCAGTGGGAGAAAGAGATGAATAAAGCCGCCAAAGAGCTCAATTTCGAACGAGCCGCCGAACTCCGCGACCGCATCACCGCCCTGCAGCGTGAGATAGTTTTGGCCTGAATGGGTTAATTGAGCGCATCAATATTGGCCGCTCAGGAATTGATTAAGTTTTCTCTCCCTCTCAAATAAGATTAATCCGTGATTGACTTTCCAGAACGACAAAAGCCAGGGCGAATTCCTGTTCGTGACTTAAGCTCAGCCAGGCCGTCGGATCATTCAGGTCGCTGATGATTTTTCGGGCGCGGTTGTGGAATTCGAACCGGGGTTTGCCGAGGGAGTCGTTGATGATCTCAATGTCCGGCCAGTTCATTCCCTGACGCAGGCCGCTGCCTAAAGCTTTGACTAAAGCCTCTTTGGCGGCAAAGCGGGCGGCGAAATGGAGTGCGGGCCGGGCGTGAGCTTCGGCGTATCTAATCTCGGCAGCGGTGAATACCCGCTTGAGGAAACGCTGCTCATAGCGCTCGATCAGTTTTTCGATGCGTTCGATTTTGACGATGTCGCTGCCGATACCGATTATACTCATGGCAGCAGGGCTTTCATTTCCCGCACGGCCCGTTCGATGCCGACAAAGATCGAGTGACCGATGATCGAGTGGCCGATATTAAGCTCTTCAATATCAGGGAGGTTGGCAATCTCTCTGACATTACGATAATTCAAACCGTGGCCGGCATTGACCTTCAGGCCGAAATTGGTGGCTGTGACGCAGGCCTGATCGATCAGGGCAAACTCATGGTTTGTGGCTTCCGGAGTTTTCGCATCGCAGTAGCGGCCGGTATGGATTTCGATATACTGAGCCCCGATTTCGGCGGCCATCGCAATCTGATCGGGATCGGGGTCGATAAAGAGGCTGACAACGATACCGCTCTCCTTAAATTTTTTGATAACCGGCTCCAGTTTCTGCCGGTGGCTGATGACATCAAGGCCGCCTTCGGTGGTCAACTCCTCCCGCTTTTCCGGTACGAAAGTGGCTGAATGAGGTTTAACTTTGAGAGCGAATTCTAAAATATCCGGAGCCAGAGCCAGTTCCAGGTTAAGCCGGGTTTTGATGGTCTCTTTTATGGCTCTGACGTCCCGCTCCCGGATATGGCGGCGGTCTTCCCGCAGGTGTATAGTGATTCCGTCAGCCCCGCCCAGTTCGGCCAGCAGGGCCGCGGTAACCGGGTCCGGTTCATTGATGCCCCGGGCCTCGCGGACAGTGGCGACATGGTCAACATTTACTCCGAGTCTTACCATCTTCATTCTCCCGCCTTGAAATGCGTTTGCAGATAAGTTTATCTGTTTTCGTTTATGATTTTTTGATTACCGCCGGTTGCTCTCAGAATCCGAGATAAGGCAGAAGTTTACTGACGCCGAAGATTATCAGGGCAATAAACGCGAGACCGACAATAATCTTCAGAATAATAGCCCCGATGCGGAAAGCGACGTAGAGAACCAATGCGGCTACGATCAGGGCGACAACGGTCTGCCAGTCAAACTGCATATTTGCAAAATAGCTGTTTAAGTCATTCATATTATTCATCTTGCATTACTCCTTTACTAAAA
>JANTFH010000054.1 GCA_024763535.1 Thermodesulfobacteriota bacterium | reverse complement strand
ACTATTCAGCTGACCCGTGAATTCCGGAGCCACGATCCAGATTCCCTGTGGGAAATCAGATTATCCCCCCGAAATTCACTGAAATCCATCAATACCCGATGCTTTTCAACTTAAACTGAATAGTTAATCAAGAGACAAGGAAATCATTATGCAGCCTGAAAAAAAACCCCTACGCCCTAACTTCTCTTCCGGCCCCTGTGCTAAACGCCCCGGTTACGATGTCAACAAACTCAATACCGAGACTCTCGGCCGCTCCCACCGCAGTGCTCTGGGCAAAAAAGCCCTGCGTGATGCCATTGAGCAGACCAAAGCTATCCTTAAGATACCGGCTGACTATAAAGTCGGAATCGTACCGGCTTCCGATACCGGGGCCATGGAGATGGCAATGTGGTCGCTGCTGGGCGAGCGGGACGTTGAGGTTTTCGCCTGGGAATCATTCGGCAGCGGCTGGCTCTCCGACATAAAAAACCAGCTTAAACTGGACGTCACCGCCTATACCGCAGACTATGGCCAACTGCCGGATTTGAGCCAGGCTGACCCGCAAAAGGATATCGTCTTTACCTGGAACGGTACCACCTCCGGCGTCAAGGTTCCCGATGGCAGCTGGATCAGCGACAGCCGTGAAGGTCTGACTATATGCGATGCCACCTCGGCGGTTTTCGCGATGCCGATGCCCTGGGAAAAACTGGACGTTACCACATTCAGCTGGCAGAAGGTTCTGGGCGGCGAAGGTGGGCACGGAGTCCTTATTTTAAGTCCGCGGGCTATCGCCCGCCTGGAATCATATACCCCAAACCGACCGCTGCCCAAAATTTTCCGGCTGACCAAGGCCGGCAAACTGATCGAGGGCATTTTCACCGGGGCGACCATCAACACCCCTTCCATGCTGGCTGTCGCCGACTATCTTGATGCCCTGAACTGGATTGAGGGGATCGGCGGTCTGGAAGCGGCCATTAAAAAAAGTGAAAGCAACCTTGAGGTAATCAGTGATTTTGTCGCCGCCAACGAGTGGATCAACTTCCTCGCCAAGGAAGAAAAAGAGCGCTCAAATACCAGCGTCTGCCTGGTTCTTGACCTGGAAGCCGACAAGATAAAGGAGCTTATCAAGCTGCTGGCCGATGAAGATGCGGCATGGGATATCGGCGCATACCGCGACGCCCCCTCAGGCTTAAGAATCTGGTGCGGTGCCACCGTAGAAAAGAGTGATCTTGAAGCCTTGATGCCCTGGCTTGACTGGGCCTACAATCAGGTTAAGTAAAAAAGCAGTGCCACGAAAAAAACCACCTTTGTAATTATGTTTCAGTATGGAAAAGCTGCGCCGAATCCTTTTTTGGTTTGTGTAACTGATTGCAGTTCGTTTCCACAAGAAAATTTTACTTACAAATATTGAAATTTTTTCAATATTTATAGAGATAACCAACCGGTTAAATATGCAGTTACAATCCAACAAACGACTGGATCCTATGCCCCTGATCACCCTGAAACAGGTTAAAAGATGTTACAGACTTGGTCAAACTTCAATAACCGCCTTGAGTGACATAAATTTACAGATTGAGCAAGGTGAATTTGTGGCCGTCTGGGGGCCGTCTGGATCAGGTAAATCTACCCTCTGTAATCTTATTGGAACCCTCGATAATCCAACCTTCGGTCAAATAATCGTTAATGGTCGTAATATTGCGGAGATGACTGATGCGGAGCAATCCGACCATCGCAATCACTCTGTGGGCTTCATTTTTCAACGATTTAATCTTATCAGTGTCCTGACGGCCCTTGAAAATGTCTGCCTGCCACTGACTTTGCGTGGCGAGAGTAAGACTGTAAGCAGTCAAAAAGCACGATCTATTCTAGCTGACGTAGGGCTCGAGACCGAAGCCGACCGACGTCCCGACAAACTCTCCGGTGGCCAGCAACAGCGGGTCGCCATAGCCAGAGCTTTAGTTACCGAACCTCCTCTAATCGTCGCTGATGAACCCACGGCCAACCTTGATTCTAAAACTGCCGAACAAATTGTCGCCTTGATGCGCCGATTTAATCATTCCCTAGGTACAACTTTTATATTTTCAACCCATGATGAGCACCTCCTGAAAGAAGTCGGCCGGCGCATTCGCCTGCATGACGGTAGAATCATTGAGGATATTGTCACAACCGCAAATGAGAAACAAGTATGTTAACCTGGCTGAAAATAGGTTTTCTCAATCTCTTACAAAACAGACGCCGATCACTGGCCACATTAGGAGCTATTGCATTCGGCTTTGCCGCCATCAGTCTACTAGGAGGTTTTACTGACTATATTTTCAAAAGTCTTGAGGATACCTATATTTACGCTCAGAGTAATGGCCATCTGTCAGTATTTAAGAAAGGTTTTCTCGAAAAAGGCAGTCTTGACCCTGGCAAATATCTAATCGAAGAAAAAGAACTTGCAACCATAATCTCCCTATGCCGGCAGGAACCGGAAGTCGTGCTTGCCACCCCGCAACTTGACATAAACGGTCTGATCAGCAATGGGAGCGTCTCTACTATTATGATGGCTTCAGGCAAAGATCCGGCCGCAACTAATCGCATCGGCAGTTTGGCCCGCGGCTTCACGGCCCGGCTCAAACTTTTCAAGGGATCCTCTTTTCCCGATGATGCCTTTGCCAAAGCCGGAATCAGTCAGGGCCTGGCGGACAAACTGGGACTGGCCCCCGGTTCGGAAATCATCTTTATGACCAACACCATCGATGGTTTTATGAACGCTATGGATGCCGAGGTCATAATGACCTTTGATGCCTCCATTGAAATCTTGAATGATCTTTATGTATCTATC
Source organism: Thermodesulfobacteriota bacterium (assembly GCA_024763535.1). GTDB lineage: Bacteria > Desulfobacterota > Anaeroferrophillalia > Anaeroferrophillales > Tharpellaceae > Tharpella. Next base: position 12,835 of record JANTFH010000054.1, on the reverse strand, counting down.
CCGTTTTCCTTTGCCCAGGCCTTATATGAAACAAAAGGAGCAGACAGAGTCAACATCCTCTTAAAAAACAGTCGGCAAACACTGCCCCTTAAGAGACGTCTGCAGAAAATATTCTCCGCCCAAGGATTGGCAACCGAAATTTTTACCTGGAAACAGCTCCAGCCTTCATATTCAAGAATTCATAATATGTTTAATGTTATCTTTTCTTTTGTTTTTATCATCGTTCTGACGATTGTCGCTTTAAGTGTGATCAACACTGTCAGCATGGCGGTTGTCGAGCGCACCCGTGAAACCGGAACTTTAAGGGCGCTGGGTCTAAAACGCTCAGGAGTAATAAAAATGTTCGCCTCCGAAAGTGCCATACTGGCTAGCCTGGGATCTCTAGGCGGCCTATTATTGACCGTTACGGTGTGGGCTTTAGTTATCTTTTTCGAGCCGACCTGGATTCCACCAACCATCCCCAAAGAGGTGCCGCTTGAGATTCATCTGGTACCTTGGTTTTTGATATTCACGACATTCAGCATGGTGGGGTTGGCTGCGGTAGCAGCCGTAATCCCGGCCCGCCGAGCCGCACAGATGAGTATTATTGATGCACTGGGACATATTTAATTCAGGAAATATTAAAAAAATGAAAAATTTCATACAATTATTCACAACCGCGAGTCTAATATTACTCATATTTTCAGGCCTAACAAAACCGGCGTTCACAGCTGATCTCAGTCCGTATGAAATCCTTAAAAAAAGTGATCAGGCTCGCGGTAATATTGACGGCATTTCCTGGAACGTTACAATCACCGCAACTGAAAAGAATAAAACCAACACCCGTAAAATACGGGTTATCTCCAGAGGCTTTGACATTGTCGCCAACACTCTTAAACCGGCTCGACGCCGAGGCCATATGCTGATCATGCTCAAAGGTAACATGTGGTTTTATAAACCGGGGTTAAGTAAACCAGTTCCAATCTCCAAACGGCAGAAGCTACTCGGATTGGCCACAAATGGAGATATAGCATCAACTAACTATGCTGAAAACTATGATATACTAAAGCAAAAAAATGAGGTAATCGACAACGAAGAGTGTATCTCATTTGACCTTCAGGCAAAAACCACAAATGCTACCTATCGTCGTATCCGCTACTGGGTCAGCCGCCAAAGAATGGTCGGAATAAAAGCCGATTTTTTTTCTACCAATGGGGAAAAACTGTTAAAGTCAGCCCGCATGGAGTATAATAATCGAGTAGACAGTGCAACCGCGAAAGAACGTCTATTTATTTCCCGCATGACTATTTATGACAAGTTGATGTCAAACGGAAAAACAGTGATGGACTTTTCCTCCCCCCACTTCCGGAAACTATCTCCTAGCCTTTTTAATATCAACCTCCTGGGAAATTAATAAACCCAACAAAAAATGAACTCAGGATTCAGGCGTAAAATCATGAAAAAAATGTTTTTTTATCTGGCTGTAATAATTCTGACCATGGCAATTCTGAACGTACCGTCTCCGTGTAAGGCTGAAGATATTCCCGCAGATAAAACCGTAAACGACACCGCTTCCTCCTGCAAAATATTAGATTACTTTGAGATACAGGTGCGTAACCTTAATTTTGGTCTATTGCAGAAACCGACAGACTCTGAACTTAATCCCGACAATCTTCAACAAATCAGCCGCTACACCCTGGGCAGCGATCTGCGACCAGACATCAAGATTTCTATCCCGCGGCTTGAGATATCCTGTAAACCGCGTCTTGAATTACGTTGGAAACATTGGCGTGAAGGACCTGATAAAGGTGATTCGGACATTGATTCAGACACCTTCGTCAACGAGTGGTTAATCCGGGTTGCCCTGCTTGAGAATCTATTTATATCTTATGGACGAGAGGATCTGCAGTGGGGGCCGAGTTTTCTCCTTTCCCCTTCAAATCCTTTTTACAGTAATAATGGTAGAAACCATCCCAAAAGTGAGGTTGCCGGAGCCGGTTATGCGCGCCTTGTCTTGATTCCAGACCAACGCTGGACAATTTCCTTGATCGCCAACCTGGATAAAGGACATAAAGATTTAAAGCAAAAATTCAAAAAAAATTATGCTGCAAAAGTTGATTACATAGCTGAAAAAGCCTATTTTAGTGCCATATTATCCAAACAGGATTCTGAGGACACTCGGTTTGGAGGTTTTTGCAGCTGGAATATAAGTGATGCCGGGTTACTTTACAGCGAAGGCAGTTTTGACAAGGATGCAGTCGAAATCCTGGTTGGAGCCTCATACACAATGCCGGAAGGTGCGACTTTCAATCTCGAATATTACCACAACGGTGATGGTATCCGTAACGGCTCTTTAGCTCTCCATCTTGCCGACTTGGAAACTGACATAGCCAGGAGAAACTTATGGCGTAAAAACTATCTGTTTCTCCAGTACTATGATCATGACATGATGGATAACTGGAGCGTTCTGTTTCGAGGCACAGCCGGACTTGATGACCATTCCTATGCTATCCTTACTTACGGTGATTACAATATTGGTGATCACAGTCAACTCTTTGCCGAAGCAAACATCTTTCAGGGAGACCGGGAAAGTGAATTCGGCAGCCTGCTTGATTACAGTTTTATGGTCGGCATCGAATTTAGCTTTTAACCCACAACCTTTTTGTAATGAACTGAGAGAACATAATGAATTCAAAAGAAACGAACCATAAATTTCCTATTGCCATTGTCGGTATTGGCTGCCGTTATCCCGGCAAGGTAAACAGCCCGGAAAGTTACTGGAATCTCCTGATCAACAAAGTGGATGCCATCAGCGAAATCCCTCAAGATCGCTGGAATCTGAAAAAATTTTACAGCGACAACCCAAAAGCGGAAGGTAAGAGCTACACCAAATGGGGAGGATTTATCGAAGACATTGATCTCTTCGACCCGGAATGTTTTTCCATCTCCCCCCGTGAAGCAGAGTTCATGGACCCTCAGCAACGTTTGATCCTGGAAGTAACCATGGATGCTTTTCTTGATGGCGGACAAAAGCTTGAAGATCTCTCAGGAAGCAGAACCGGGGTCTTTGTCGGACTTTCGACCAATGATTATGCCCAGGTTCAGGCATCTCTCGATGAACTCCAGAAACCTGCACCCCATTCAGTTACCGGTAACGCTCTCAGCATTGTTGCCAACCGGGTCTCCTATGTATTTAATCTTAAGGGGCCCAGTATGATTGTTGATACGGCCTGTTCATCTTCACTGGTTGCAACCAACCTTGCCTGTAACAGTCTTTGGAGTGGTGAATGTGATGCTGCTCTGGCCGGCGGCGTTAATCTTATACTTCTGCCAAATGCCTTTATCAGTTTTTGCGCGGCGACAATGCTCTCACCGGATGGCCGCTGCAAGGCTTTTGATGCGGCGGCCAATGGTTTCGTGCGCGGTGAAGGAGCCGGCATGGTATTGCTCAAACCACTACAACAAGCTTTGGCCGATGGAGATTCAATCTATGCCGTTATCAAAGGCAGTACCGTCAACCATGACGGACATACATCAGGTCTGCCTCTTCCCGGCAAAGAGGCACAAAAAGAGCTGCTTGAAACGGCTTATGCTGAAGCTGAAATAGCTCGGGAAAAGGTTTTTTATGTCGAAGCCCACGGCACCGGCACCGCCATCGGTGACCCGGTAGAAGCCAATGCTCTGGGAGAGATGTTCGGCCCCAACCGGACAACCGGTGAAAAATGTCTGATCGGATCAGTCAAAAGTAATATTGGACATCTCGAAGGCGGGGCCGGTATTGCGGCTCTAATCAAAGCCGCACTGTGTATAAAAAAACGTGTAGTCCCGGCAAGCTTGCACTTTGTTTCTCCTAATCCTGAAATTGCCTTCGACAAATTCAACCTGGCCGTACCCACTGAACCTGTAAATTTCCCACCGAAGCGACCAGATGGGGTTGTGGTCGGCATTAATGCCTTCGGCATTGGCGGCACCAACGCCCATGTCATTCTATCCGACTTTACTCCACCTGAAGAGTCTAAAAGTCAATCCGCACTATCAGAACAGACCTGTAAAAACGACAAACCTTTTTACCTGCTCCCTCTATCGGCCCAAAACCCGGAAGGTCTTAAGATTTTAGCTGACAATTATCTTACCTATTTTAACCTCGATTACACGCCCCCCTTAAATGATATCTGTTTCAGTGCCAGTCAGCATCGCCCTCACTATCAACAACGCCTGACGCTTGCAGGTAGCAACAAAAGTGATCTGAAAGAGCAGCTTAAAGCCTTTATTAACAACGAAACCCGTCCCGGCATGAGTTTAAATCAGATGCGCCGCAACGCCTCGAACAAACTCGTATTTGTCTTCTCGGGCCAGGGTCCGCAATGGTGGGCCATGGGTCGAGAACTACTGGAAAAAGAACCCGTTTTCCGAGCTAAGATCAAAGAGTGCGACCAACTTTTTAAGACTTTTGCCGACTGGTCTTTGTGGGATGAATTTTGTGCTGACGAAGAAAAATCGAACATTTCAGATACCTCAATTTCACAACCCCTGATATTCGCCCTGCAAGTAGCCCTGGCAGCTCTCTGGCAATCTCGGGGAATCAAACCGGATGCTATTGTCGGACACAGTGTCGGAGAAGTTGCGGCGGCCTACATTGCTGGAGCTTTTGATCTAACAACCGCCTTGAAAATAATCTATTTTCGTGGTCACTGTATGAAGTTCGCCGACAAAGATGGTCGTATGGCGGCCGTCGGCTTAGGCCATGATGATATAGAAAAAGTAATCAAACCCTATCTCGGTAAAGTTTCAATTTCAGCTATTAACAGTCCCAATTCAGTAACTTTATCAGGAGATGAAAACGCCCTTACTGAAATCTCTGAAAAAATGGAAAAAGAGGGCATCTTCTTCCGCTTTCTGGTCGTTCAATACGCTTTTCACAGCAACCGTATGGATCCCGTTGAAGAGCCTTTGCTTAAAGCGCTTACAACCTTGCAGCTCGAAGATATCAAGACTCCTATTTTCTCAACCGTAAGCGGCAAACAGGTAACAAAGAATTGTTTTGATGCTGATTACTGGTGGCACAATGTAAGAGACAAAGTCTGCTTTGGACCAGCTATCGAAAACCTTCTGGCCGAGGGCTATGATACCTTCATAGAGATCGGCCCTCACCCGGTTCTGGCTACATCTATTTACGAATGTGCCGGCTCAAATAAACCTGCAGTCCTCACAAGTCTGCGCCGCAAAGAGAATGAACGACTTAATTTCTTTGCTTCACTGGGAGCCTTGCACTGTATCGGCTACCCGCTTGACTGGAATGCAATTAACGATGTCGACAGCCGTTTTTGTAAAATCCCGGGCTACCCCTGGCAACGCCAAAGTTACTGGCATGAATCCGCCAAGTGGGCCGAACTCCGCATGGGTCAAGTCGTCCATCCTCTGCTTGCCGTGCGTTGTGAAAGTGCCGACCCCTGCTGGAATACAGAACTTGACTCGGATCTGCTCACCTATCTGAGCGATCACCGTGTCCGCCAAAAAATTGTCTTTCCGGCAGCCGCCTATGTTGAAATGGCTCTTGCCGCCGCCCTTTATCTATTCTCGAAAGAAAGTATTATTCTTGAACATATACTCCTGCAAAAGGCGCTCTTTATAAGTGAAGAAAACCTGCCCACGATTCAATTATCCTTCGTTCGCGAAGATTCAACCTTTACAATTCGCAGCGCGGCTAACCATCATGATGATATTTGGAACAGCCACTGCACCGGCTACATTCGTTCTCGACCGGCTCTTAAAGACCTTAAGACAAAGACCAGTCTGGCTGATCTTCAATCATCAATTTGCGAAACCGTACCCAGCGAAAAATTTTATGCCGAGATGGAAGGATCCGGCCTCAACTTTGGGCCCCTTTTTCGCGGAGCAAAAAAACTTTACAAAGGTCTGAATCAGGCTTTGGCTGAAATTTCACTACCAGAAATTTTACACTCCAATTTTGATGCATACAATTTTCATCCGACATTACTTGATGCCTCTTTTCAGACTATTTCTCTTGCCGCAGAAAAGACACTTACCAGTATATCAGCCCACAATCTCTACCTGCCGATCGAAATTGAACAGGTACGTTTTTACGGAAAAATGGAAAAACAGGTATGGGTACATAGTCAAGCCAAAATTATTAACCAAAAAATACTGGTCGGAGATATCCACATCTACTCCCCATCCGGAAAACTCCTCCTCGAATTAAAAGGTTTCCGTTGTCAGGCAGTAACAAGTTTTGGATCCGGCCAGGAAGTGAATGAGTTTCGCTACTCCTGGAACTGGCAGCCATATTGTCAATCGTTAACAGCCAGAGCAGGAATTGACTACTTGCCGGAAAAGATCAGTCTTGCCCTGATAATGCAGGAAGAGGCCAAAAAGAACTGCAGCAAATTCGACAAACACCTGCGAATACCGGCCTACCGTGGACTTGATAAACTTGCCTTAGATTACATACACAATGCCCTGTATGAGTTAGGCTGTAATTTTCAGGCGGGCTTCACTAGTTTTGATGAATGGAGCAAGCAACTCGGAATAGTCGATACGCAACAAAAACAACTCAAGAATTTTTTCAACATCCTGACAATTGCAGGATACACTGAACATAAGGAGCCCGATCTCTGGCAATTTGTCTGCCCGCCACCTCAACCCAGGCTCCAGGAACTTGAAAGATCACTCCTTCTCAACTACCCCATAGTTTTTTCTGAAACTACCATGGTAAGCTCTTTTGGCCGCCACCTCGCTTCGATCATGCGCGGCGAAAAAGACCCCCTGCAAATTCTCTTTCCCAACAACTCAACTGATGCAGCCGAACACTTTTACATTGACTCGCTGAGTTATCAAGGCGGCAACCGTATGATCGCAAAAGCCGTCTCCACAATCTGTCAAGCTCTGCCTGCAGGCCGAAGCTTGCGTATTCTTGAAGTTGGAGCCGGCACCGGTAGTTTAACCAGCAGCATACTGCACCTGTTGCCCAAAGAGAGAGTTGATTACTGTTTTACAGACATCTCAAACTTCTTTTTTCCCCGTGCGGAACAGAAATTTTCTGACTACCCCTTCGTCTCATTCAAAACATTAAATCTTGAAGAGGATATCAAACCACAGGGTTTTCAAGCCCAGTCTTTTGACCTGATCCTGGCCTCTGATGTTATTCATGCGACCCTTAATCTGGAAGAGTCCCTAAACCATCTGCAGGAGCTTCTAACCAGCCGGGGTATTCTTATTTTCACTGAACCAGTTGAACCGGTTAATGAAAATATTGCATGGGTAGAGATGATCTTCGGCCTATTCGATGGCTGGTGGCGCTTCAACGACCCGAAATGGCGTTTAAGTGGGCCACTTCTGAACCAACAAAACTGGAAAAAATTATTACATGAGAGTAATTTTTCCGCAATTAAAGCACTCTCACAATTTCCCGATGATCCCGATCATGCCCACCAAATCATTATCGCGCATGGGCCACAAAAACCAACCTCTTCAATAACACTATCAGAAAAAAACTCTGGCGAGACAGAAATAACCACTAAAACCTGGCTCATATACGCCAATGCTATTGAAGATACTAACGAGATAACTGAGTTCTTAAAAGACAGGGGAGATACCTGCCTGCGGTTGCAGCCTGAATGTATTTCAGACAACTCTGCCGCTGCAACCGAAGATTTTTTGGCAACATTAGATAACTCAAACAATATTACCCTACTTTTCTTTGGTAATATGGAGTCCCCCTCCCCTGAGACATTGGAACTCAAGACATTCGCCGAGATCGAAGAGAACGGTATCATCTCCCTTATAGAACTTCTACAGAAATTGCAGAAGGAAGACCTTTTGCTGAAAATTACCCGGCTCCTGGTTATTACCCGGGGCGTACAACCCCTGTATCTACCGGCCCACAAAATGGGGGTTGCCCAGTTTTCAATCATTGGTCTGGTTCGAGTCATCCAAAATGAATACCCGAATATCTTCTGTAAATCTATTGATCTCGACCCCGAAGTTCCAATAGCCCCGACTCTGTATAACGAACTTTTTACAGAGGATGATGAAGATGAGATTATAATTCGTCACGGCAATCGTTATGTTCCTCGCCTACAAAAGGCTGAAAACAACGTTATATCTGTATCTCGAACAGCAGAAAATTCGCCCCTATTCACACTGGAGGTTGCCGCGGCCGGCTCTATCAACAATTTACACTTTCAAGAAATCAACTCCCCAACACTGCAATCTGACGAGGTTGAAATCAGTGTGGAAGCAGCATCCCTTAATTTCAGGGATGTCATGAAAACCTTGGGCCTCTACCCTGCAGGGGATGGTAATGACTGGCAACTCGGTGATGAATGTGCCGGCATTGTTACCAACACCGGCAGTAATGTTACAAATTTCAGAACAGGAGATAAAGTGGTCGTTATCGGCACTGCCTGTATGAGTTCCCGAGTAGTAACCAAGGCTCAATATCTGATTCATAAGCCGGATCACATAAGTTTTGCTGAAGCGGTTACCATTCCGATTGTTTTTCTTACCGTCTATTATGCCTTGCATCAACTCGCGAACATCGGCAAAGGAGATCGTATCCTGATTCAAGCTGCTGCGGGTGGAATCGGTCTTGCGGCAATCCAGGTAGCTCAAAATGCCGGGGCCCAAATTTTCGCAACTGCCGGCAGCCCCGAAAAACGTAATCTTTTGCGCTCTTTAGGTGTAACTGAAGTCATGGATTCACGCTCACTTGCCTTTGCTGATGAACTTATGCTTCGTACTGATGGTAAAGGAGTTGACATTATCCTTAATTCTCTGGCTGGCGAGGCGCTTTACCAAGGTATTGAGTGCCTTGCTCCCTATGGTCATTTTCTGGAATTGGGTAAAATTGATATCTTTAAGAACAGTAAATTCGGACTTCGCGCATTGCGCCGCAACATCTCTTTTCACGCAATCGATCTGGCCAGTATGCTTAATGACAAACCAGAACTCTCCGCCTCCCTCTTGCGCCGGGTCTTCAATGACCTGCAGGATCATATTATTCATCCGCTTCCTTACCGTCAGTTCCCTCTGGCGCGCGTTAAAGAGGCCTTTCGCTATATGGCCCAGGGCAAACATATCGGCAAAGTGGTTATCTCATTTAACGACGAGCAAATTTCATTATCACCTTTGCCAACCCCGAAAAAGAGTCTCTTTGCCCCCGATTGCAGCTATTTGATCACTGGAGGTCTTGGTGGTTTTGGTGTTACCATCGCTCACTGGATTATAGAAAATGGCGGCCGGAATATTATCCTGGTCAGCCGCCAGGGAACCAAGACTCCGGGTGCTCAGGAAACTGTACTAAAACTTGAAAATGCCGGCGGTAAAATTCTAGTGGCGGCCGTTGATATTTGCGACCCTGACGAGGTTGACAACTTGATGCTGCAGATAAAAAAAGAGATGCCTCAACTTAAGGGAATTTTCCATGCCGCAATGGTTATAGATGACGGTATTATCACTCAATTAAACCGAAAAAGAGTTCAAAAAGTAACCGCACCCAAGATTTACGGCAGCTGGAATCTGCACAACGCAACCCGTCAACTTAAACTCGACTATTTTGTTCTTTTCAGTTCCATATCTTCACTGATAGGCAACCCCGGTCAAGGAAGCTACGTTGCGGCCAATTTCTTTCTCGATAGTTTTGCCGCTTATCGGCGAGCATTACAACTCCCAGCCATTGCAATTAACTGGGGAGCTCTTGCCGAAGTCGGTTTTGTCGCCCGCAACCAAACCGTTTCTAATCTTCTTGCCCGTAAAGGTCTTGACGGTATGCAACCGGCTATGGCAATGCAGGCTCTGGGTAAAATACTCAATGAAAATCCGGTACAAACCGGACCCGCCAAAATCAATTTTCAAGAGTGGGGGAAAGAGTTTATTCACCGAAATATCCCCCCCCGTTTTTCCCGGATTCTTCAAGAAAACGACCTCATTCAGTCAAACTCCGACGGGTCCAGTATAATCCGTGAATTACTGGAACAGGCAGGACCGTCAGAGCATAAAGAGATCATGCAAAATTATCTGCGGGAACAGATCGCCTTAGTCCTCAGAATAAGTGCCGATCGGCTCCAGGCCGACCAACCCTTAAATGAACTTGGGATGGATTCACTGATGATGGTTGAATTAAGCGTCAGGATTGAAAATGACCTCGCCACTTCATTACCGGCCGCACAGTTGGGATCAAATCCCACGCTCATTGATCTCGCTGACATTTTATTGACAACTATGGGTAAAGGTGCTCCAGGTAGAGCCGCCAAAGGACTAAATGATCTCCCTGAAAACGGGCAGATTTCTTCTTCAAAATGTCTTGTCCCACTGCGCAGCAAAGGCAGTAAACCAATCCTTTTTTGTTTTCATCCGGTTGGTGGTGATGTCGGAATTTACACAGATATGGTTAACGCCTTGGCTGACGAGTATCCTGTTTATGCCATTCAATCGCGAGTTTTTTCTGACTCCGGGGATGAACATAAAAGCTATACGGAAATGACTGAAGCCTACACTGAAATTATCATTAATCAGCAAAGTTCAGGCCCATATTTTTTAATGGGTTTCTCATTCGGTGGGTTTCTTGCTTTGACCATAGCCCACAGATTGGAGGAAAAGGGTTATACTGTCTCTTTAACCGGCCTTATTGACTGCAACATACAATCCACGTTACCTGCCTTCCAAGAGCAGACCAGGAACTTTTTTATCAGTGAGATGTATCACCATATTATCACTATATTTCAGGAACGCTTACAAATACCTCTTGCAAAACAAGAAGAAGATTGTCAAAAAATGCTTACTGCCATAAAAGACAGTGGAACAGCTGAATACGAAAAAACTATTTGTGATTGGTTAACAGAACATCAATATCTTCATGATAATGTTGAAATTGAGTTGGCTTACAAATATTTCCAACTTACCCGTGTCCATCTGGAACTGTTGCAACAATTCACTTTACCGTCAACCACTACAAACCTTGTACAATGGATAGCAGAGAAAAGTTTCACCGGAACTAATGAGAGCGAAAAACTGTTTGCAGCCAATAGTGGCCCATCCGAACTCTTCAGGTTGCCGGTTACCCACTTCAAGATACTCTCTCATCCCGTGGTTATTGATCTAGTCAAGCAATTAGAGGAAAAATTGTTAGAATCTTCCTAAGCTGTAAATGAGAGTAATGATGGGCAAAAAAATAAACTACTTTCTCCGACTTACTCGATTATCGGATCTCAGTAATGCGATACGCTACGCCCACCTTAGTCGACAAATTGGCAACTGGATGATAATGAAGCCAACCGAGCTGGAACAGTTCCAACTCAAACGATTACAAGAGATAGTCACACATGCCTATTCCAGCGTTGAGCTCTACCACCGTAAATGGCGGGAGGCAGGCGTAACCCCGGCCGACATCAAAACCTTATCTGATATCAGCAAACTTCCGGTTATTACCCGAGATGATTTCAGACAGAGCTCAGAAAATGATATACTTTCCAAACATTTCAAACCTTATGAATGTTACATTGTGGGAACATCAGGCTCGAGCGGTAGTCCTTTAAAGATGTTTGTCGATAAAAATAAGGTCTTGCTGGATTTAGCTGTCAACCTTCCTCAACAAATGGCCGGACATAATCCCATCACGATAGCTTCCGGGTTACGCGACTTTTTTTTGCGAAAAAATATAAGATTTATGTCTATTATTGAAGATGGGCTACTCTCTTACGAAAGCTTGTACAGCCGAATTTTTCGGCAAATGAAACATACTCTCGTTGATTCGTCACGAACACCCTCAGAACATATCTCAGCGATCAATGACAAACGACCTCTCTGCTTAATGACCTACCCCAGTGTCTTGCGTAACATCTGCCTGGCTATAAAAGCTGGTGAATCTCTGACCCACCAACCAAAATTGATTATGTTCACAGCTGAGGTTCTTGACCAACCGCTTCGTAGAACAATAAAAAGTATCTTCCATGCAGACTTAATGGATATTTACGCAGCTACGGAAACCGGGTTTATGGCGGCTGAATGCACCGCTAATGACGGGCGGCATGTACTGGCCTGGAAAGTGATCGTGGAGTTACTTGATAAAAACGATCAGGAAGTTCCACAGGGTGAGTCCGGCAGGGTGGTAATTACGGATCTTTTTAATAAGGCCACTCCGATCATTCGTTATGCTGGTCTAGGTGATTACGCAAAACGCAAAATCGAACCCTGTACTTGCGGTAGTTCTCTACCACGTTTAGCCCACATTGATGGTCGTTTTGTGGACTCTGTCATCCTGCCTGACGGCCGTATTGTACACCCGTATCGCCTAACTCAGGTTCTCAAAGAAATTCCTTATATTGATAAATTTCAAATCCGCCAGGAGCAAGCCAACTACATACGGGTTCTGCTGGTCAAAGATGCAACCAAAGATGCCGACAAGGTATCATTCGCCCGCGACAGCAAACTTGGACAAATTATTCTTCAACGATTCGATCAGGTTTTCGCTGGTCAGGTAAAAGTGGACTTAGAAATGGTATCAGACATCCCCCGAAGGCCAGGTTCACACAAATTCGCGACGGTGCTCTCTCTGGTAGCTGATGATCAAAGGTAACAAACCCCATATAAATTTAACCCTGAGCTACAGTCGCTGTTCCGAGAATAATTAGCCCAACACCAATTATTTTGTAAAATGAGATTGATTCTCCCAAAAACAGCCCGCTCAAGATCAACAACAAGACAGTGTTTAAACTCAGTAATGGGAAAGCATAACTTAAGTCAAATTTAGTCATAGTCGCCCACCACATCATCAGAGATAAAAATGATGCAATAAACCCAGAAAAAATTATCGGATCATAGATAAGTACAATAAAAAATT
>JANTFH010000053.1 GCA_024763535.1 Thermodesulfobacteriota bacterium | reverse complement strand
TGGGAAAGAACAAAAAATCTGAGTTGACTGATACAGCTGCGTAAATCACCTTTAACCCGGGAGGCTCAACTGTCCGGTAGGTGCTTGACTTTTACACTTGAATTTATCCCAGCTTTCTGGGAAAATTATTTTTATCCTCTTTGAACATTTTTCATCGAGAGGGCAATGCGGCGGCGGTTTTGATCGATTTCCAGCACGGTTACCGTAACCGCCTGGCCGAGTTTGACCACTTCGCTTACCTCGCGGATAAAGCGATTGGCGAGTTGGCTGATGTGAACCAGGCCGTCCTGGTGGACACCGATATCAACAAAGGCACCGAATTTAGTGAGATTGGTGACCAGTCCCGGCAGGCGCATGCCGATCCTTAAGTCACTTATTTGCTTAATCCCATCCTGGAAATTAAAGCTGACAAATTCAGAGCGCGGGTCGCGGCCGGGGCGTTTAAGTTCGTCAATGATATCTTCAAGGGTCGGCCGGCCGACAGTTGCTGAGATATAATCTTCTATAACAATTTTTTGCCGGACGTTTTCGTCAGCGATCAGTTTCGGGATTGAAACCCCGCAATCTCCGGCCATTTTGGCAACCAGATTGTAATTTTCCGGATGTACCGCACTGTCGTCCAGAGGGTTGGAGCTCTCTTTTATACGCAGGAAACCGGCAGCCTGTTCAAAGGCTTTCGGCCCCAGACGCGGAACTTTAAGGAGTTCTTTCCGCGTCCGAAAAGGGCCGTTTACCGTGCGGTATTTGATGATGTTAGCGGCGATGCCTGGATTCAAACCGGAAACATAGGTTAAGAGTTGCAAACTGGCGTGATTGACTTCAACTCCGACCAGGTTGACACAGCTTATAACCACGTCATCCAGCCGCTGCTGCAGGAGCTTCTGGTCGACATCGTGCTGGTATTGGCCGACACCGATGGCTTTAGCGTCAATCTTTATCAGTTCCGAAAGCGGATCCTGCAACCGCCGGCCGATCGAGACGGCCCCGCGAACAGTAATGTCATGATCCGGAAATTCAGCCCGGGCGATCTCCGAGGCGGAATATACCGACGCCCCGGATTCATTAACCATGGCAACGGTTATATTTTCAGAAAGATCAAGCTTGCGGACAAAGTCTTCGGTTTCCCGGCCGGCGGTGCCGTTGCCGATGGCAATCGCTTCGATACTGTGTCGTCGGCAGATATCTTTAACCACGGTTGCGGCTTCGGACCTGGCGCTGGAGGAGGTTGTCGGATAGATTACGCCATGCTCGCGCAGTTCGCCGGCGGCAGAAAGCACCGCAAATTTAGCCCCGCTGCGGAATCCCGGATCCAGCGCCAGAACCCTTTTTGTTCCTAACGGCGGTGCCAGCAGCAGCTCTTCCAAATTGGCGGCAAAGACGGCAATCGCTTCAGTTTCAGCCCGCTCCCGTAAAATCTGCCGCAGCTCATTTTCCAGAGCCGGGGTCAGTAACCTTTTGTAAGCGTCGGCTAAAGCTGTTTCAACCTCCCGGGTAGCGGCATTGTCTGCCCGGCATAATCGTTGCCGGAGTATTGCCAGGGCCGTCTCCTGCGGCGGTCGAATGGTTATTCGTAAAATTTTCTCTTTTTCGCCCCTAAACATCGCCAGCAGCCGGTGGCCGGCAACCTTAGAACTCTTCTCATGGCGATTGAAATAGTCACTGAATTTTATGCCTTCTTGCTCTTTACCTTTAATAACTGTCGCTTTTATTTCACTATCTTCGCTAAAAAGCCGCCGCAGGCGGGCCCTGAGAGCAAGGTCTTCGCTCACTTTTTCAGCAATAATATCCCGGGCTCCGGCCAGAGCCGCGGCCACGTCTGGGACCTCTTTTTCAGGGTCGACAAAAAACTGGGCCTCAATCTCCGGTTTAGAATCTCGTTGTTTGAGCAGGATTTCGGCCAATGGCTGCAGGCCGCGCTCTCTGGCAACCGCGGCCCGGGTGCGGCGTTTCGGGCGATAGGGAAGGTAGATATCCTCGAGTTCGGTCAAAGAGGCAGCGGCATCAAGTTTACTTTTAAGCTCCGGGGTTAATAATTTCAGGTCGATCAGGGATTTGCTGATTGCCTGGCGGCGATTTTCAATATCGGCAAGTTTTTGCAGATGCTGATCAATGTTTCTTAGAGCAACTTCATCAAGTAAACCGGTGGCCTCTTTCCGATAACGGGCAATAAAGGGCACGGTGGCCCCGTTGTGGAAAAGTTCAGCTACGGCTTTTACCTGCCGCTCAGCCAGTCCTAATTCCACTGCGGCTTTTTTGTAATGTAAATCAGTCATAGATTTTTTTTGTATTTTATGTAAAAGAGATAATCTGTTAATGAATTCGGTTCGTCGAAGTCTGTTTTATGAGAAATCTATGGGCACCTACCATGGGCTGTTCAAATTGTAAAATCTTAAATTAAGTTTTCGGTTATAGTCTGATTCCTATTTTAGCAGGGGGATAATATTATGGAAAAAAATAAAACTTTTATGCGAATGTTGCTGCTAACCGGTTTTTTGCTGTTGCTGGCGAGCAGTCTGACAGCGGAAATTTCGCTTGCCGCCGAAACCGCTCCGGCCGCGAAGGAGAGTGCAGTCTCAACCTCGCCTGCGTCTTCCGGCGATGAGATGCCGATCAAAGAGGAGGAACTGGCGCAACTGCTGGCTCCGATTGCGCTCTATCCCGATACCCTGCTGATGCAGATGTTTATGGCTTCAACCTATCCCCTTGAGGTTGTCGAAGCGGCCCGTTTTGTCAAGGAAAACAGTAAGCTCAAGGAAGATGCTCTGGACAAAGCTCTTGAATCCAAGGACTGGGACGCGAGTGTCAAGGCGATTTGTCACTTTCCCACGGTTTTATCGTCCATGGATAAAAACCTGGATGCGACCAAAAAACTGGGTGATTTCTTCCTGGCCGATCAGAAGGCGGTAATGGATATGGTTCAGACCCTGCGGGCCAAAGCCAAAGAGCAGGGTGAACTGAAAAGTACCAAAGAACAGAAGGTAATAGAGAAGGAGAAGACTATCATTATTGAGCCGGCCGACCCTCAGGTGATCTACGTTCCCACCTACAGCAGTACGGTGGTTTACGGCTCCTGGTGGTATCCCCATTATCCTCCTTATGTCTGGTATCCACCGCCACCGGCCTACGGTTTTGTCGCCGGAGTTGCAATCGGAGTATGGGCTTCCCATCACTGGTGTCATGCCAACTGGCATCGGGGTAGCATTGATATTGATATTAATCGCAATATCAATATCAATCGTCCCGGTAATCGACCTGGTAACCGTCCCAGCACCAGACCTGCCAATCGGCAGAGTTGGAAACATAACCCGAAACATCGTAAAGGGGTAGCATACCGTAATCGGGATGTGAGGAAACGTTACGGTCAATCTGATCGCATGGCCCGCCAGCGGGACAGGTCAAGGGGTTACGGAAATAAAGGTCTGGATCGCAAAACCCGTGACCAGATAAAGAGAGAGGGGCTTAAATCAAATAATGGTAAGTTTGGTCAGAACGTTAATCGTAAAACCCGGCCGACCGCCGCTTCCGGTAAGACTCGTCAGAATCGCGCGAACAGTTCTGCCAATCGTTCCCGGCAGCCACGAAATAGTAGCAATCGAGCAACAACAAATCGCTCCCGCCAGACACGTTCCCGGAGTTCATTTAACCGTTCCGGCTCCGCCCGTCAGGTTAACCGGAGCAGTATGCGGGGACGCTCCAGTCGTAGTTTCAGTCACCGGGGCGGCGGCCGCCGGCGTTAGTGGAGGACGGGTTTTTGCTTGCGGGTTTCAAACCCGTTTTAGTGATAGAGGATTCAGATTGTTTGGTTGTTAACAAAGTAGCGGTTTTGTTGGATATGGAGAAAATCATGATGAAGAGTAACTTATTTTTTCGGGTAAAACTGAAAGCTTACGGTTTTAAGTGTTTGCTTTTTCTGATGACGGTTGCAATTTTACTGACCGGCAGCCCGCTTACAGCTAAGGCCCTTATGGAAACTCAGGGAAAAGGTTTCAACTCGCCGCAGCAGGCGGTTTCATCTCTGGCCGCGGCGGTACGCCGGGTCGACCGGACCGGGATCCTGGCAATTCTGGGAAGCGGAGCCCAGGACCTTGTTTTCTCCGGGGATGAGGTTGAGAGCAAAGCGGAAGCTGCTGATTTCACCAGGGCCTATGATGAAAAACATCGGATAAAAATGAACAGTGCGACTTCGGCCACGCTGATGATCGGTGATGATAATTTCATCTACCCGATACCCGTCATTAAAGTCGGAAGGCAGTGGTATTTTGATGTTGCAGCCGGGCGGGAAGAGTTGCTTGACCGCAGAATCGGCCAGAATGAATTGGCGGTGATTCAGGTGATGCTGGCCTACGTCGAGGCGCAGCTTGAATATGCGAGCCAGGACCGAGACGGTGACGGAGTGCTCGAGTATGCCCAGAGAATCAAAAGTTCTCCCGGCAAAAAAGATGGTCTCTTCTGGCCCGTGAAAGAGGGAGAGAAAGTCAGTCCTTTCGGCCCTTTGATTGCCAAAGCCGCCAGTGAAGGTTATCACGGTGATTCCCATCAGTCTCAGTCCCACCCTTATAATGGTTACTATTACAGGATTGTTACCCGGCAGGGTAAAAATGCTCCCGGCGGGGCTTATGACTATATCGTCAACGGAAATATGATTTTAGGCTTCGGTCTGTTGGCCTGGCCCGCAAAATACGGCGTTTCCGGGATTATGACTTTCGCGGTTAATCAGGAGGGCGTTATTTATGAGAGTGATCTTGGTGAAGAGACTGACGATATCATTAATAAACTGATAAAATATAATCCCGATGAGCATGTCTGGCGTAAGGTCAGTGATCAAGATATTGATTACGATTAATTTCTATCGCTTACGACAGACACGGCCAAGTTCTGTAAAGCAGCCGTTCTTATCCCTGAACTACACTCCGATTGCCTCATGTGGAGCTTTCGGGGTGTTCTGTTTTAAATTTCAGGAACCTTTATAAAACACGAGAGATGTATGATCAATTCAAGACAACGGCTGCAGCAGCGGTCAACGAAAATATTTTTCTGCGTATCGATTCTGCTGTTATTTTTATTGATCAGCGGTTGCAATTTCCCGCTGACCTTTAACGACAGTGCCGGCAACCGGATCACCCTGCTGAAACAACCGACTCGGATTATCTCTCTGGTTCCCTCCGTAACCGAGATCATTGACGCTCTCGGAGCCGATTCGCTTCTGGTCGGGGTCACTCATTACTCCAGAAAACCGGCCCAACTTGATCGTTGTCAGATCGTCGGCGGATTTCTGAAGCCGTCACTGTCGCGAATTCAACATCTTAACCCGGATCTTATCTTTATTTCTCTAATGCAGAAGAGTCTGCGGCCCAAACTTGAGAAAATGGGTTGTCAGGTAGTGGAGGTTGAAACCTCTTCCCTGGCGGACTCCTATGACGATATAGAACTTATCGGCCGGATTGTCGGTCAACCTGACCGGGCCCGGGAATTGGTAGCAAAAACCCGGCAGACCCTGCAGTTTATCAGTCGAAAAATTGATAAGATCCCCGTAACTGAACGCCGACGGGTACTGCGGATGATGGGGCACAAAAAGATTATTGCTCCCGGAGGAGACTCTTTTCAGAACGAGATCATCACCGCGGCCGGCGGGATTCTGCCGGAAGGTCTGGATGAAGGGGCTGCAGTTGTCATGGACACATCTAAGATTTTAGCTTTCAATCCTCAATTTATCTATGCCTGCGGCAATCGTCATGAGGTCTGGAAAGTTTTCAGACAACCGGAATTTTCCGATGTTGCTGCGGTGCAGAGCGGCAGTATTTACTTTTTCCCCTGTGCTTTAACCTGTCGGGCCGCGACTCATGTCGGAGAGTTTGTTGAATGGCTGGCGGCATCTATCTATCCCGATTTTTTCAGCTGTTATGATAATATGATTTTACCGGAGAAAGTGAGCCGGAGAAAAAAACTGACGCTGGATCTGGATTGTGTCAAGAAAGCCGAGGTGGTGGAGATGACCCTGGCCGATTTTCACCATCGGACACTGGTTGTCGATCTGGTGGAACCGATGCGGGTATTGTCTACTCTGGAGGGTTTTCGTCAGGGGATTACCTGTGTCGGCAATCACTATCTGCCACCGCCGACCTGGAATCTGGTACATCGTATCGGAGTGGATAAATTCGATGCCCGAATTGAAAATCTTATAAACCGGCAGCCGGAAACTACTGCACTGCTTTTTACCGGGGCCGATATGAAAAATCTGGTGCAGAAAACGGCATCCTTCAAAGAGATGAAAGTTGTGGCTCTGGTGACGGCCGGGGTGTGCTCGAATGCCTTGCGGATGAGTGTGGACAAGGGTAATTATTATGAACTTTCCAAACCCGTGAAAGATGAAAAACCGGGAACAATCAACATTCTCATTTTGACAAATACCCGGCTCACATCAAGATCTATGAGCCGGGCTCTGATCAGTGTCTGTGAAGCTAAAACCGCGGCTCTGCAGGATCTGGATATTCGCTCTTCGGTCAAACCGGCATTCAGCCAGGCGACCGGAACCGGAACCGATAATATTATTGTGGTGGAGGGCCGGGGCCGGACGGTCAGCAATGCCGGCGGCCACAGCAAAATGGGGGAGTTGATTGCCAAAGCTGTTCATGACGGGGTGATTGAAGCGATTAAACGTCAGAACCGCATCTATAAAGGCCGTTCAATCTTTCACCGGCTGAGAGAACGCCGAATCGAGATTTATGATTTTGTTGATAACTGTAAAACCGGTTTTTCTGAAGATAATTATAATAACTGGCAGGCGCAAGTTGAACTCACCGGTAAAGTGGAGCAGCTGCTGCTTGAAAACCGTTATGCCTCCTTTCTTGAGGACTCTCTGGCTTTAAGTGACGCTTATCTCCGGGGGCAGGTTAAAGAGCTTGATGAATTTCGGAACCAGTGTACCGATATTGCTGAGGAGATTGCCGGTCATTCTCTTAACGAACCGGCAGCTGTTTTGTATAAGGGCCCTGAACTCCCTCTTCCTTTACAACTTGCCCTGGAAGCTCTGGTTCGTGGTGCCCGGGTGCAGGTCAAGCCGGTGGCTTTGCCACTTTCTGACAGCTGATTTATCTCTGGTTTAATATACTTAAACCAGCCATAATTTATTTTATTACAATTTGCTCTTGACAACCGCTTATATCTTGGTTATTAATAAACGAATGAGGCTTCATTCATTTTTCTGTAGATGGGTCTGAAGCCGCATTGTTATCATGCCCTGGGAGTATTAAAGTATGAATCTGGTACAGATTTTTTTCGAGCAGGCCCGGCGGCTTCAGGATAGAGCCGGAATGCTGGTGAAACGTGATGGTAAATATAGTGAAATCAGCTGGAGTGAGTGGGCGGCAAAGGTAGAAGCGATTGCCGGAGGTCTGCTGGCGGAAGGTCTGCAGGCGAAAGAGAAGGTGGCACTGCTCTCTGAAAACCGGCCCGAGTGGGCCTTTGTCGATATGGCGATTTTAGCCTGCGCCTGTGCCGATTCACCGATTTATCCCACAAACACAGTACCTCAAGTTGAGTATATCGTTAAAGACTCCGAGGCGGTTTTTCTGTTTGTTTCCACGGCTGTACAACTTGAAAAAGGGATCGCGGCCATTGATAATTGTCCCAATCTTAAAAAGATTTTTGTCTTTGATGAAGATATCCCTGCCGATCTGCTATGTCATGATCAGGTGATAACCTTAAATGAACTGATGGAAGTCGGTCGAAAATGGCTGAATGATAACGCCGAGCGCCTGGAGGCGATCTGGCAGGATATTGAAGAGAATGAGCTGGCTACCCTGATCTATACATCAGGCACTACCGGTGATCCCAAAGGGGTGATGCTGACTCATAAAAATTTCATCAGCAATGTTGAGGCCTGCAGTAAATGCGTCAGGGTGGATACTACGGATGTCTTTCTTTCTCACCTTCCTTTAAGCCATGTGCTGGAAAGAATGTCGGGGTACTATATGCCCGTCTATAACGGTTCCGTGATTGCCTACGCCGAATCCATTGATCAGGTCTCCCTGAATATGACCGAGGTTCACCCGACGATTATGATCAGCGTACCGCGGCTTTTTGAAAAGATCTATGATCGAATCTTTGACGGGGCGCAACAGAGTAGCGGCATCAAGAAGCGTCTGGCCTTCTGGGCTTTTGCCCTGGCCGAAAAGATTTCCGCCTGTGAACGGGAAGGGCGGCAGCCCGACACCATGCTGCAGCTGCAACACAGCCTGGCAAAAAAACTGGTATTCGGAAAACTTGGTGAAAAACTGGGCGGAAGATTGCGTTTTTTTATCTCCGGCGGAGCCCCGCTGCCGCAGAAGGTGGCCGAATTTTTTTACGGCACCGGTTATCCCATTTTTGAGGGCTATGGTCTTACTGAAACGGCCCCGGTTCTATCCGTCAACTACTACGACCATATGAAATTCGGTACGGTCGGTCCGGTACTTGACGGGGTTGAAATTAAGATTGCCGATGATGGTGAGATCCTCGCCAAGGGACCGAATATTGCTCTCGGTTATTATAAAAATCCGCAGGCCACGGCTGAAGCTTTTGTTGACGGCTGGTTCTATACCGGTGACGTAGGTGAGTTGGACAGTGATAATTTTCTAAAGATTACTGATCGGAAAAAAGATCTGATCGTTACCGCCGGGGGCAAAAATATTGCGCCGCAGCATCTTGAAAACCTGCTCAAGATGGATAAATACATATCCGAGGCCATGCTTTACGGTGACCGGAAGAAATTTATCTCAGCCCTTTTAGTACCTGATTTCGAGAAAGTTGAAGAATACGCCTTGAAAAATGATATTCTTTTTACTGATATAAAAGGTCTTTTAGAAAATCCTGAAATAAGGGCGATGTTCGGCCGGAGGATAGACAAGGTCCACCAGGAAAACGAAATTCCCGGTTATGAACAGGTTAAAAAATTTCTCCTTTTATCCGGTGAATTTTCGATGGATAATAATGAAGTAACCCCGACCTTGAAGCTTAAACGAAAAATTGTGACCGCAAAATTTAAGTCGGAGCTTGATGCCCTCTATGAAGACTAACCTTAAAAGAGATTACTCTCTGGAACCTAAAGGGGTTCCTGATGACCCGCGTAAACGGGCTAAATATCTGGCGATTATCGAGGCGGCTTTAGAGGCTTTTTCCGAATACGGTTATCACGACTGCCCGGTTTCGAAAATCGCCCGTAAAGCTAATGTTGCCGACGGGACGATCTACCTCTATTTTGCTAATAAAGAGGAGGTTTTAATCTCGGTTTTTCAGGAAAAGATTAATCGTCTGATTAGCGACATTGAGGATTTAACCAAAACCAGTATAAACGCCTGGGAGAAGATTGAGGTTCTGATTAGATATCATATGACGGCACTGGGCAATAATCGGGTTTTGGCTAATTTCCTCCAGATTCAGTTGCGCCAGTCAAGTTCCAATATTCGTATCGGGATTGCCGCCCCCTTAAAAAAATTCTATGGTTTGATCGAAGGATTTGTCATTGAAGGACAGCGCGAGGGAGTTATAGACAAGACCATAAATGCAAATATCGCCCGAAAATTTATCTTCGGCTCCATCGATGAGGTTATAAGTTGTTGGGTTTTAAGCCGCCGGCAATATGATGTCAAAGATAGAATTGACGATATTCTCTATATCCTGCGCCGGGCACTGGTTACGGAAGCTAAAAATTTTTAACTACCCTTTTTTTGTCTGATGACTGAGTGAATATTCAGTCATTAATTTATGTGAATATATTTTTTTCTTAATGAATTAACCGTAAACTTAAAATTTAAACTTATGAAGGAGAGAAATTATGGGCAACGGTCTGGTAAATGTCAGGGATCAGAAATTCATTCTTTTTGAACAACTCAAAATTGAGGAACTTTTTAACTCTAAAAAGTATGCTGAGTATACCGGCGACGATGTCAATATGATGCTTGGTGAAGCGGAAAAACTGGCGGTTAATGTGATGGAACCGACTTATGCCGAGGGCGACGAAGAGGGTTGCACCTTTGTTGACGGCCGGGTCAAGGTTCCGGCCTGTTTTCATGACGCTTATAAAAAAATCTGTGAGGGAGGCTGGAATTGTGCTACCCGAAGCCCCGAAGTTGGTGGCCAGGATATGCCGCTGCTGCTCTTTTCCGCCTGTGCCGAACTCTTTAATGCCGCCAATTTCCCGCTGATGATGTACCCCGGGCTTACCTGCGGCGCCGCGGGTCTGATTGAACAGTTCGGAACCGAAGAGCAGAAGAAGAAATATATGTACAAGATGTATTCAGGTGAGTTCGGAGGAACGATGTGTCTGACCGAGCCCGGAGCCGGCAGTGATGTCGGGGCGTTGCGGACGAAAGCGGTGAAACAGGAGGACGGCACCTATCTGATTACCGGCACCAAGATGTTTATCTCCAGTGGTGATCATGATCTGGCCCCGAACAACATCCATGCCCTCCTGGCTCGGATTGAAGGAGATCCGGCGGGGACTGACGGCATCTCTATTTTCATTGTTCCCAAAATAAGAGTGAACGATGACGGTTCACTGGGTGAAGACAACGATGTCATTACCGGCAACATCGAACATAAGATGGGGATTAAAGGATCGGCCACCTGTACGCTTAATTTCGGCGAAGAGGAGAGCTGTGTCGGCGAGTTGCTGGGGAAAGATCGTCAGGGTATGGAGATCATGTTCCATATGATGAATGAAGCTCGTCTTGAAGTCGGGATGCAGGGCCACGGTTTGGCTTCCGCCGCCTATGAACACGCCCGGGATTACGCCCGGGAACGTATTCAGAGCCGGGCAATCTGGGATATGACGAATCCCGAGGCCAAAGCTGTGACGATCATAGAGCATCCCGATATCCGCCGGACCCTTTTGTGGATGAAAGCTTATACTGAAGGGATCCGGGCCTTGAATTACTATGTTGCTTATGCTTTTGATCTTGCGGAAACCGCAACTGATAAGGCCGAAGCCAAAAAATGGAAAGGAGTGGTTGAGTTGCTGACTCCAATCTGCAAGGCTTTTTCGACTGATAAGGCGATGGAAATCTGTTCTTATGCAATTGACATTTACGGCGGCTATGGCTACTGTTCAGAGTATCCGGTTGAGCAGTATTTAAGGGATACCAAGATTACGACTGTTTACGAAGGTACCAATGGTATTCAGGCCCTGGACCTGGTCGGACGTAAACTGGCTCAGAACCGCGGTGCCAGTATCAAATTGCTTTTTGAAGAGATGGGTACGACTGCGGCAATCTTGGCTTCCGATTCCGATTTTGCTATGCTAGGAGCCTCTCTGGGTAAGGCTGTAGAGGCTGTGGGCGGCGTCACCTTGCAGTTTAAAGATATGGCGCAAGGTGCCGGAATGATTCTGCCAATCTTAAATGCCAGACCTTTCCTTGAAGTTTTGGGAGATCTACTGGTCGGTTGGCAGTTACTGCAGGCAGCCCAGGTCGCAAAAGCGGCATTGGCTAAAATTCATGCTGAAAACGGGATTGAAACTCAGCCTGACAAACGCGCCTTAGCCCGCAATAATGCAGAAGCCGCTTTTTATGAAGGCAAGATTGCTTCGGCTCGTTATTTCGCAACGACAATTCTGCCGACCGTCAAGGGCCGTTGCCTCGGCATTCTCGCCGGCGACCGTACTCCAGTAGAGATGCTGGACGCGTCGTTTGGCTAGGAGGACGTCGGAGAGTCTCTTCTTTATAGATAAAAAAAACCTGTTCTTAAAATATTTCAACCTTTATTTCAAAGGAGATTGGATTAATGACCTACCAGATTAAAAAAGCGGCGGTGCTTGGCGCCGGAGTAATGGGGGCAACGATTGCCGCTCATCTCGCAAATGCCGGGATTGAAACTTTACTGCTTGATATTGTTCCTTTTGAACTGAAACCTGAAGATGAAGCCAGAGGGTTGACCAAAGAGAGTCCGGCCTGGCGCAACAGCTTTGCTGAACGCGGCCTGAAAGGAGCGATCAAAATGAAGCCGGCGGCTTTCTACTCAAAAAAGGTCGCCAAACTGGTAAAAACCGGCAACTTTGATGATGATCTTGAGAAACTGGCCGGGGTTGACTGGGTGGTTGAGGTCGTGGTTGAAAACCTTGAAATTAAACAGGCGCTTTTGGCCAAAGTTGAGAAAGTTATCGGTTCCAACTGCATTCTTTCATCAAATACCTCGGGTCTGCCAATCAATGAGGTCGGTGACAAACTCTCGGCCGCGGTTAAAGAACGCTTCCTGGGAACCCATTTCTTTAACCCGCCTCGTTATATGAAACTCCTGGAGATTATTCCCGGACCGAAAACCAGTCCTGAAGTTATTGAATTTGCCAGTGATTTCTGTGAGAATGTTCTGGGTAAGGGGATTGTGGTTTGTAAGGATGTTCCCAATTTTATTGCCAACCGGATCGGAGTCTTCGATATTGCCAATGCGATGACGATTATGCTGGAGAAAGGCCTGACGATTCCCGAGCTTGATGCGATTGTCGGTAAGGCTCTGGGCCGTCCGGGGTCGGCCATCTGCGGCACCATGGATCTGGTTGGTCTGGATACGGGAATGCATGTAATGCAGAACTTGTATGACGCAGTCGCCAATGATGAAAAACGGGATATTTTCAAGGCACCCGATTTTATGATTAAAATGGTTGAAGGCGGCCGTCTCGGCAACAAAACCCGCCAGGGTTTTTACAAGAAAAGCAAGGATGAGAGAGGCAAACGGGTTAAACTGACACTTGATTATAAAACAGGTGAATATGTAGCCTTTCAGAAACCCCGTTTCGGTGAGTTAAAAGAGGCCCGGAAAACTCCGGGCGGTTTTAAGGCAAGCCTCAAGTTTCTCTTTAACAGCCCCGGAAAGGTTGGCGATGTGGTCAGGGCCTATCTCTGCAACAATTTTCTTTATGCCGCCAACCGGATTCCGGAAATCAGCGACCGGATCGATGCGATTGATAATGCCATGAAGTGGGGTTACAATCATAAGCTCGGCCCGTTTGAACTCTGGGATGCAGTCGGTATTAAAGCAACAATCCCAGTCTTTAAATCACTGAAGATGAAGATCCCGAAGGCTTTGAGCACGATGCTGAAAGCCGGTCATCAGAGTTTCTATGAGAAACGCAAGGATGGTCTCTACGTTTTCGACTTCGCATCTCAGGATTATATAAAGATTGCCGTCAATCCTAAAATTATCCTGCTGCCGGCATTGAAGGCCAAAGGCGGGATTATTGCTGAAAACCCGGGCGCGGCGATGATTGATCTCGGTGATGGCATTGCCTGCGTCGAATTCAACACCAAAATGAATTCAATCGATGCCGATGTCGTCGGCATGCTGAATCAGGCCTGTGATCTGGTCGAGAAGGACTTTAACGGTCTGGTGGTGGCCAATCACGGCGCCAACTTTTCCGTCGGCGCCAATCTTTTTGAGGTTTTCGTTACCATCCAGAAAGGTGACTGGGATATTCTTGATGAGATGATCAAAGGCTTCCAGAACTGCAACATGCGGATGAAGTATCTGGAAAAACCGGTGGTTGTAGCTCCGGCCGGCATGGCTTTGGGCGGCGGTTGCGAGATTTCGATGCATGGTGACTATTGTCTGGCCGCGGGTGAGACCTATATGGGTCTGGTTGAAGTCGGCGTCGGTGTCATCCCGGCCGGCGGCGGTACTAAGGAACTGATGGTGCGGATGACCGAAGGCATTCCCGACGGCGCGGTTGCCAGCGGCCTGAATATGCAGACCTACTATCAGAAGATTTTCGAAACAATCGGTATGGCCAAGGTTGCAACCAGTGCGGTTGAAGCGAAAGAGTCCGGTTTTATCCGGAAAGACTGTGCTATCAGTATCAATCGCGATCATCAGATTTATGATGCCAAACAGATCGCTCTGGGACTGTCGCATTTCTATAAAAAACCGGATATGCCGATGATTCCGGTTATGGGTGACAACTTCAAAGGGATGCTCGATTCGGTGCTTTACAATATGCGTGCCGGTAATTTTATCTCTGATTACGACCTCCATGTCGCCGGCAAACTGGCCGGGATTCTCTCCGGCGGAAGCTGCGCTGAAGGGACCTATGTCAGCGAACAGTCGTTACTTGATCTGGAGAGAGAAGCTTTTTTGAGCCTCTGCGGCGAAGCTAAAACTCAGGATCGGATTATCTATATGTTGAAGAATAATAAACCGCTTCGGAACTAACATTTCGTCGGTTCTTCGCAAAACCGTTTGAGTTACGGGTAAAATTCCGCACTATAGACGGACTTTTACCGCATTAAAAAATAATTGAAATTTTCATAATGGAGATAATCATGAGTGAAGCAGTAATTGTAGCGACCTTTCGCAGTGCCGGTGGCCGTTGTAAAAAAGGTGGTCTGGCTAATACCCGGGCGGATGAGATTGGGATTCAGGTGGTGAAGGGTCTGATGCAGAGGGTTCCGGAACTTAAACCGGAGGATATTGATGATCTGGTTTGCGGTTGTGCCTTTCCCGAAGCGGAGCAGGGGATGAACCTGGGTCGGGTAATTGCTTTAGGCGCGGGCTTGCCGATCAGCGCCAACGGCGTGGTCGTCAATCGTTTCTGTTCTTCCGGGCTCCAGGCGATTGCCGATGCGACCGCGAAAATAAATGCCGGTTGGGCTGAGGTTGTGATTGCCGGCGGGGTTGAGGCGATGAGCCATATTCCGATCGGCGGCTGTATTTTCCGGCCGCATCCGGAGTGGGGTGATCTGCCCAACACCTATGTTTCCATGGGGGTTACCGCCGAAAACGTGGCCGCCGAATTCTCGGTCTCACGGGAAGATCAGGATAAATTTGCGATCGAGAGTAATCGCCGGGCTCATGAAGCGATCAAGGCAGGTAAATTCGAGGATGAAATTATCCCGATCGAAGCCTGGCGTTACTCGACTGATGCTCAGGGTAAAAGAGTTAAAACCTTTAAAACCTTCAAGGTCGATGATGGCGTACGCTGGCCGACAACCATTGAGGGTTTGGGAAAACTTAAGTCACCTTTCAAGGCGGGCGGAGTTGTAACTGCCGGAAATTCATCGCAGATGACCGATGGCGGCGCCTTCTCCCTCCTGATGAGCGCGGAAAAAGCCAAAGCTTTGGGACTTAAGCCGATCGCCAAACTTTCTAACTTCGCGGTAGCCGGGGTCCGCCCCGAGGTTATGGGTATCGGTCCGGCCGTAGCGATTCCCAAGGTTCTGCAGCAGGCGGGTCTGAAGATGAAGGATATCGACCTTTTTGAAATCAATGAAGCTTTCGCGTCCCAGTGTATCTATTCACTGCGTGAGGCCAAAATCGAAAAACGTTACTGGAAAGGTGATGTCAATCCCAACGGCGGGGCTATAGCCCTGGGCCACCCCTTAGGCTGTACCGGTGCCAAGCTTACGGCCCAGCTTCTGCACGAGATGCAGCGGCGCAAAGCTAAACGCGGCATCGTTTCAATGTGTATCGGCGGCGGTATGGGGGCGGCCGGCATCTATGAGATGATGTGATTCAACAAAAATATTTATGGTTAATGAAGTGAACAATAATGGGATTTCCCGTTATACTTTGAAAGAGGAGATTGCCAGTAGCGTGATTCACGCTATTGGTATTCTTCTCTCGCTTATCGCCCTGGCGGTAATGCTCTATTATGCGGTTCGCTACGGCAACGGCTGGCACATTGCCGGGGCCCTGGTCTTCGGTTGCGGCCTGATTATAGCTTATACCTCTTCGACCCTCTATCACAGCTTTCAAAAAACTAAGATAAAAAAGATATTCAGAACTTTTGATCATATTTCAATCTTCATTCTTATTGCCGCAACCTATACTCCTTTAACCCTGATAAATCTAAGAGGCCCGTGGGGCTGGTCTATATTCTCCGTGGTCTGGGGGCTGGCGTTTTTCGGGATTATTGTCGAGTGTACTCCGCTGCGCCGTTTTCGTCTGGCTTCGGTATTGCTCTATCTGGGAATGGGTTGGACGATAGTAGTGGCGGTTAAACCACTGATGGCTCTGGTTCAGCCCGGAGGTACGGCTCTGCTGCTTGCCGGGGGACTTTTTTATACGTTCGGCTGTATCTTTTACGCCTGGAAAAAACTCCCTTACAACCATGCTATCTGGCACCTTTTCGTAATTTCCGGCAGTCTCTGCCATTTCTTTTCCATCCTTTTTTATGTATTGCCCCGGCCGCTGTGATTTTTTATCTTGACAAAGTTTGTTTTGTTTGTTAGGTTTGTTCAAGTGTTATTTAACGCAGAGAGGTTTACTCTGCCAAATTCATTCACAATCATAAATATATGTACAGGAGGCGAACATGGCTGAAGGACAGAATCTGATTTACAAATG
>JANTFH010000052.1 GCA_024763535.1 Thermodesulfobacteriota bacterium | reverse complement strand
AGTGCCAGTTTTGGACTGATGTTCATCATCAGTCCAACAGCGAGTGTTCCCAAAACCAGCGTATCAGTCAACCCTACCAGCCCCATCCCCAGAGCCATCCTGATGTTTTTGAGGTCGTTGGTTGCATGAGCCATGATTTCTCCGGCTCCGGTTTTATCAAAAAAAGAAGCTGAAAGACTCTGTATATGAGTAAACAGCTCTTCCCGTAGACCCTCTTCCACTCTTCTGGCGGTTCCCATAATGCAAAAACGCCAAAAAAATCGAAATAGACCCAAGGTTATCGCCGCCAGGAGCAGGTAGCCGCAGTAAACCTTCAAACGGTCGCCGGACCCGCAAGCGATGTCGTCTACAGCCCATTTAATAATCCGGGGAATTGCCAGCTGAACCCCATCGGCGAGCAGCAGGGCCGATAAACCCAGCATCAGATAGATGCGCCGCTCCCGGAGGTAGGTTTTTATGAGTTTCAGATTAGCCAAAAAAATATCCCGATTTTTTTAATTTCATTTTCCTTTCGCTCGAAACCGGCTCTCTCTTAAAAAAAATATTGGCTGTGAATGTACAGACGGATATGGAAATCGGGCCCAAGAGTAACTTATTTGTCAACCGAATTCAACCAAACTCTGCAAGGATGCTCTTTTATACGTACTACATTCTGCCTTGGAATAGTTTTTTTGTTTCCGATCTCAATAGAGAAAACGGCCTCTATTATTTTTAGAGTTAAAACGACAATGGTCATCCCCTGAAAAGGAGTGCCCATTGTCGCTGATGCTTGACTCACCCTGAACACTCATTTCAGAACGTATCGAAAAGCATAAAAGAAACAATATCAGCTGCTGAAGCCAACATAAGCAGCGGGTTTTTGACGCCACACGCAACAACATGAAGATTTGCCTTCACACACTATTTAATGCTATGGGCTTTGTTACGCATTTTACGATCAATCTAAAGTTGGTTGACTGGTTGAAAATTAGGATTAGCCGTGGTAAGGTTTGGCTTCTGTCAATTTGCCCACAATAAACCTTATCAGTGAATATCTTTAATCAAGGTGACCACAATACATTGAAATAAATATCCCTAACCTCATCCGGCTGAATACAAAGATAATCAAGCGTCTGCCGTTGGGAGCTATAGTTAAAACAAACCATTAGCTCCGGCAGTCCTATACCAAACGTAACTTTTTAGTGATAACCCTAGGTTTTTCTCAGGATGTGGGAATAATTGCCTTTCAAGTTAATGGTTTTACACCTGCCTTTAGCCATTCGGGATGACGTGCCGAAACAACCTGACCCAGACACAAAAAAAAGGCCGCTTTCTGTGAAGAAAACGGCCAATTTGATATTTGGCTCCCCGGGACGGGCTCGAACCGCCGACCTAGTGGTTAACAGCCACCCGCTCTACCGACTGAGCTACCGAGGAACAAAGTCTGGCGCTTATAACTTAGAGGCGTTTTGCTGTCAAGTATTTTTTGTTAAAAGTTGACAAAACGAGCCGCGATTGAGTATGAAGGGAACTCGCAGCGAAAAGATTAAATTATTTGAATTTACAAGGTTTATTATGAAAGAATTTGTTACGATTGAAAAGCTTGACGGCTACGCCCGGCTCAAACTCAATCAGCCGGAGAAAGCCAATGCCTACAGCCCTGAGATGGCAATTGCCCTCTGGGAAGCATTGCGTAAATTGCGCTGGGATGATGAGGTCGGGGTTATACTTCTGGAAGCCGAAGGTCCAATCTTTTCCGGCGGCGGTGATCTTATAAGTTTTCAGCAGGGTATTGATGCCGGCATCATCACTAACACCATCGAAGAGCTTTCCGCCACTTTGAATGCTTCAGCACTGGCCATCCGGCGCATGGAAAAGCTTTTTGTCTCGTTGATAGACGGTGTCTGTGCCGGGGCCGGGGTCGGCCTCGCTCTGGCCGCCGATATCAGTCTGGCGACGGAAAATGCCCTGTTTGTTGCCGGCTACATCGGCATTGCCGCAGTTCCCGACGGCGGCAGCAGCTTTGCCGTAACAGAAGCTTTAGGCAAAGCCCGGGCCGCTGATTTTTTTCTGACCAACGGCCGCATTGACGGTAAAACCGCGGCTGAAATAGGATTAGTGAGCCGCTTTATTGACAGCAACAAAGCTGAGGATGAAGCCCTGCAGTTGGTGAAATCCCTGGTCCGGGGACCGCGCCAGGCGCAAGCCGCAACCAAGGATATCCTCTCGAAAATGCCGGGATTATCCTTAAGCGAATATCTTGAAGCTGAACGCCAGGGGATCATCAAGGCTTCAACCACTGCAGATTTTAAGGCCGGTGTCGGCGCCTTTCTTAAAAAAGAGGCCCCGCAATTCAACCGGGATTAATTAATGTTAAATTCCGTAAATTCCGGGGACACAATCCCGATTTCCTGCGGGAAATCAAGTTATGTCCCCCAAATTTACTCATCTAAAACCTGCGCAAACCAACGCATAACAGGATAACAATATGGCCGTAAATAAAGGAATTATTCTTGCGGGCGGGGCCGGGAGCCGGCTTTATCCGCTGTCGAAAACCGCGAGCAAGCAGCTGATGCCGATCTATGACAAGCCGATGATCTACTATCCACTCTCGACCTTGATGATGGCCGGCATTAATGATATCCTGATCATCTCAACCCCGCAGGATCTGCCCCGTTTCGAGGATCTCCTGGGTGACGGCTCCGATATCGGGATAAAACTCTCTTATAAAGTTCAGGAGCGCCCGGAGGGGATTGCCCAGGCCTTTATCTTGGGACGAAAGTTTATCGACAATCAGCCGGTCTGCCTGATTCTGGGTGACAACATCTTCTACGGCAAATATATTTTCTTGAATCCGATCCGCGAGTTTACCTCCGGAGCCCTGGTTTACGGCTATTACGTAAATGATCCGGAACGTTACGGTGTGGTTGAATTCGATGCTGACGGGAGAGCCATAAGCCTGGAAGAAAAGCCCAAATCTCCAAAATCACATTACGCGGTTCCCGGCCTCTATGTCTATGACCAGAAGGTTTGTGAGCTCGCGGCAGCAATGTCGCCTTCGGCCCGGGGCGAGTTGGAAATTACCGACTTAAACCGTATCTATCTCGAAAAAAATGAACTTAATGTCCGAAAGATCGGCCGCGGCGTTGCCTGGCTTGATACCGGCACCCATCAAAGCCTGCTTGAAGCCAGCCATTTCATCGGCACTCTGGAGCAGCGCCAGGGCTTGAAATTCGGCTGCATTGAAGAGGTTGCCTGGCGCATGGATTTTATTGATAACGGCAAATTAAATGAGACCCTGCAAAAGATGCCGGTTTCACCCTACCGCACTTATCTGGAAGAGATATTAAACGAAGAGAGATAAATAATTTATATGAAGACAGTTCTGGTCACCGGCGGTCTCGGTTTTATCGGCAGTAATTTTATCCGCCTGCTGCTTAATGATTTTTCCGACTACCGCGTAGTCAATCTTGATGCCGTAACCTATGCCGGCAATCCCGAAAACCTGAAAGAGTTCAATGATAACTCCCGCTATCTTTTCGCCCACGGCGATATCGGCAATCGCGATCTGGTGGATAAACTTTTGGCGGCGGAAAAACCTGATTTCATAATTAATTTTGCCGCTGAATCCCACGTTGATCGCAGCATCACCGGCCCCAAGGCTTTTATTGACACCAACATCGGTGGTACGTTCACCATGCTCGAGGCTTTCCGCAATTATTGCGACACCGGCGCCAAGTGTCGTTTTCTCCAGGTTTCGACCGATGAGGTTTATGGCTCCTTAGGAGCCGAAGGCTATTTCAAGGAGACCACCCCTTACAGTCCCAACAGCCCGTACGCCGCCAGTAAAGCCTCAGCCGATCACCTGGTTCGAGCCTATCACCACACCTACAAGCTTGACACTTTAATCACCAACTGCTCCAACAATTACGGCCCCCTGCAGTTTCCGGAAAAACTGATTCCGTTAATGATCAGCAACGCCCTTGAAGGTGCGGCTCTGCCGGTTTATGGTGACGGCAAGAATATTCGTGACTGGCTCTATGTCGAAGATCACTGCCGGGCCCTGGAGCTGGTAATGCGTCAGGCCGAATCCGGCGAGACCTACAATATCGGCGGTCACAATGAGATGGAGAATATCGAGCTGGTCAAACTACTCTGCAACTCTCTCGATAACCGCCTCGGACCGTTGCCGGACGGCCGTAAACGAACCGAATTAATCACCTTCGTCGGCGACCGTCAGGGCCACGACCAAAGGTATGCGATTGACGCCGACAAAATCAAACAGGATTTAGGCTGGGAGCCGCAGACCGATCTTAAGAGCGGCATGGAGAAGACGATCGACTGGTATCTTGATAATCAGACCTGGCTTGATCAGGTTCGTGACGGCAGCTACCGGGAATATTATCAGGAGATGTACGGCTGACAGTAGATATCATCCGCCTGACGCGGCAGGCAGTGAACCCGGTCTGCCGCGACCGTCAGTTCGACTTCACTGCCGACCACCAGCTCTCCCTGTTCAACCTTGCGACTGGCAGTAAAGACCATGAGCCGACTGCCGGCTTTTTCCAGCTCCACCAGCACCGTGACCCCGCCCTGGGGAATAAATTGAGTTATGCGATAACCGGTAAGCCGATTGGCGAAGACACACTCTTCACCCCGGTTTACCGACAACTCACTCTCACCACTTTGATCCGCAACCAAAACCAGATGTTCCGGCCGCAAACAAATCCAGACCTCAACTTTCGCCTCCGGGAAAGATAGTGATCTAAGGCTGCCGCCGGCAAACTCAAGCAGAGCTCCGGCGTTATCATCCCGTTTAACAATCCGGCCCGGAAGAATATTCCTGGTCGCGGTAAAATGGGCGACAAAACGGGAACCGGGCCGCGAGAAGATGGCATCGGGGCAGCCCATCTGCACGACCTTCCCGGCATCGAGAACCATAACCTGGTCCCCCATGAAGCGGGCTTCGTTGTGATCGTGCGTGACATAGAGCATGGTCACACTATATTTTTTCTGAATTCTTTTGATCAACAGGGCCAGCCGTTCGCGGCTGGCCGCATCCAGAGCCGAAAGCGGTTCATCGAGCAACAGGACTTCCGGCCGCAAGACCATACTCCGGGCCAAAGCCACCCGCTGCTGCTGACCACCGGACAACTCCGCCGGAAAGCGCTCCAGCAGATGATCAATCCGCAGTTCCGCAGTTACGGCATTGAGCCACTTGTTCTTCTCCGCCGCCGAAGCCTTACGGGCATTGAGTCCGAAAAGGATATTATCCCGGGCCGTCATATGCGGGAAGAGAGCGTAATCCTGAAAAACGAAACCGATGCCCCGCTCCTGCGTTGACTGCCCCGTCAACTCCCGGTTTTTGAAAACGATCCGACCCTCCTGATTGCGGGCGAGACCGGCGATCACTTCCAGAAGTTTACTCTTCCCGGCTCCGGAATTACCCAAAACCACCAGAGAGCGGCCGGCCGCCAGTTTCAGGCTGACCCGATCCAGAATCAGCTCCCGGCCGATCCGGAATGAGACCTCTTTCAATTCCAGGCTCATCCGCGACGCTCCCCGATAATATTAACCAGCATCAATACCGTAAAGGAGAGCAGCACCAAAAGCAGGGAAAGACCGTCGGCCACCCCGGCATCGCCGCCCATGGCTTTAACATAGATCATAATCGGGATGGTTTTCAAACGCCCGGCCACCATCATGGTCGCACCGAATTCACCGATGGCCCGGGCGAATGCGGTAATCGCTCCGGCCA
This sequence comes from Thermodesulfobacteriota bacterium, assembly GCA_024763535.1. Taxonomy (GTDB): domain Bacteria; phylum Desulfobacterota; class Anaeroferrophillalia; order Anaeroferrophillales; family Tharpellaceae; genus Tharpella. The sequence continues at coordinate 11,821 of JANTFH010000052.1, read as the reverse complement.
GCAGCACCGGCCTTGAGAGCGGCAGGAGAACCTTGATAAAAGTAGTAAATTCACCGGCCCCGAGTGAGTGACTGGCCTTTACCAGAGAACCCGGCACCTGCTGAAAGGCCGAACTCGCGGCCTGTATCATCAACGGAGTCACGACAAAAAACTGGGCCAGCACCAGCGCCGACGCGGTAAACATTATCTGCACGGAAAAAGTCTGATAAAGCGGTCCGCCAATCAGTCCGTAACGGCCGAAAGCCAGCAGCAGCATATAACCGGCAGCCGACGGCGGCAGAACCAATGGCAGGGAGAAGAAGGTTTTGAGCCAGCGGCTGCCGCCATTTTTGTGGAAGGTGAAGTAGTAACCTAAGACCGTGCCGACCACTGCCGCCAGCCCGGTTGCGGCCAGAGCCGTAAACAGAGAGGTAATAACGACCGTCAGCACCTGACGGTTCATGAGGGCGGAAAAACCTTCGGCCAGGGTAAAGGATTTAAGCAGGGCGACAAAAGGCGAACCGAAAAAGAGCCCGGCCGCCAGAACGACTACGGTTACCAGGGCGGAAAAGTTATAAATTTTCAAGGTTTGACAACCCCGACCACCAGGTCATTACGCATAAATATCCGCCGGTTATCAGCTATACCGGAAGCTTCCAGCTCAACCACATAACGCGGATCCGCGGAAAGAAATATATCGGCCCCGTAACAGCCCTGCGCCCCTTGCGCAATCTTCTGATAAAGCTTACCGGAACCGGCAAATTCACAAACCACATCGACCCCGCTTAAATACGTATATTGCCGCGCCAGGTCTTTTAATACGTCGTAGAAGACTGCGGCGGCAAAAACGGTCAGTTTAACCGGAGCCGTCACCGCCGCAGGGTCGGAAACTGCCGAGTCATCTGCCGCAGGCACTGAAACCCTTATGGGCTTAAAACCGTATTTAAGCCAGGTTTCACGCCGGGCCGGAGCCGTCAACCAGTTTATGAAATTGAGGGTTTGTTCGGGATACGCGGTACTCTCTATCCGGGCCAGAGCATATTCGGGAGAGACCGCAAAAATGGATGGGATTTCAATAACGTTCAGACTCGGCGCCGCCGTCAGGTAATCGCTGCGATAGATAAAACCGGCATCGATTTCGCGGCGTTTAAGTTTCTCCAGCAAAGCCCGAACCTGGCTCTCATGGGTAACGATATTAGCCTTTATAGCGGCCCCGGTAACATCGTCGACCGCTTTTACCTTCTTTATAACATCAAGCGCGTAGCGGCCGGCCGGGCCCAGATCGGGATCGACTATGCCGATCCGGACACCATCTCCGGCCAGATCACTGAACTGTTTCAGATCGGAAGTTACAACCGCTTTCGATTGCTGACAGGCCGGAAAAAGAACACCACAGAAGAGGAGTACGACCCCGAAAAGATACTTCCGCAAAGTCTGTTCTCCAATCAATTAGGCTCCGCCGGCGGCCGCCGCCACGGCGGTAACCGCAGCCTTGCGGCTCTTCGCATTTTTCCGGGTTCCGGCAGCCCGCTTTTTCTCCTCAACTGAAGATTTACTCACTACTACCGGCTTTTTCCCTGCCTTGCCGCCGCGCAGCAAACCGATTGCCGCCTCCCGGTTTTCAGCTATAAAGAACGATAATTCCTCGAGCTGGTCGGTTCCCATTTTGAGTTTTGAAGACTCTAAAAAAGTGTACATACGATCGGAAATATCGAGAAGTTTGTCATAAGCATCCGCCTCTTTTTTAGAGGTAAAGGTCATCTTCTGCTCTCCATTCCTGACCACGATATATTGAACGATAACGGCCATTCGCACTCTCCTGAAAGTTTAACCAACAAATCATTCTCTCCTGCCCAACAACTCCTGTAGCGACAGGGATAGCAAATTTCATCACGCATGTAAAGGTCAAGTTGAATTAAACCGCAAATTGCGATCATTTCTGCAGAAGCTGATGGAGAAGATCCGTGGTGGAATCGCCTTTACCGGATGATTTATGATCATCACCCAGTCTCTCCTCCAGTTTCCGGATAAGTTTTTTTTCGATCTTCTTCTGCAGCCGCTGACTGGTTTTGGCCTGGTTTAAGCGCAACCGGGGCCGGGACAGGGTTCCCCGGAGATGGACATTAAGCTCAGCTTCACCTTTCTCATTAACCGTCTCCTTCATCCAGACGTAACGACGCACCAGACGGTTACTCAAATCTTTACTTAAAATCAGATCCACCGGCAGATCAAGGCCGCCGTCCAGACCGATATCACCGACGGCACTTCCGTTCAGATTATCTCCGTGCCAGACGCTGTTGAGTTTAACCTCGCCTTTGACAATCTTAAGGTTACCCTTGAACTCATCCATCTTCACCTCTTCCAGCTGCGGCAGGCCCAGGAGCTGGGAGAGCGCCACGGTTAACGGCAGTTTACGCATCCCGGCCTGAAGCAGTGTGTACTTACCGTCAAGCGATAAAGTCTGTTTCAAGGTATCGGCGTCGGCACCCCGCCCGGAGAACTTGAACGCACCGTTGCCGTGTCCATAAAGGTTGTCCCGGTTCTGCGGGACCGCCATCGCCGTCAAACTTGAAATATCGAGATCGGCAAGAGAAAATTTCCCGTTAAATTCCGGTTGAGACATAAAGGGTTTGATGACCGCGTTACCGGACAGCTTCCCTTCAGCCAGCCGGCCCCGCAAATCACTTAATGTCAAAACCGCTTTCTCATAATTGTAATTGAGGTGAAAATCATCAACCCGATAGTTTTCATAAAGAGCCTCTTTGATATCAATCTTCCCGATGGCGATCAATGACGGCGGCAGTGAGCGGCGAGCCGGTTTTGCGGCCGCTTTTTTTGAGTTCTGAGAATTTGCTGACGGTTTCGACGACGGTACAGAAAGTTGCTCTCCCAGACCGGCAAGATAAGCCAGATCCAGTCGGTCGGAGGTCAGATCAAGGACGACGACCGGCACTTTAGCCAGATAATCGCGTACCGAACCGCTTAATCTGCAGGTTTGATCCTGCTGTTTGATATCTATCTTATAAGCAACCTTTTTCCGGTCAAAATTAATTGTCCCGCGGGCCTCCGGCTGCAGAGACTTATATTCAGCCGTGAGCTGAAAGTTAAGTTCACCCGCAACCTTAACGGACTCCGGCTGCATATCGCCAAGATCAAGTTTAGTCTTCAGATCAGCCCGGCAAACGATTTTAGGCAGCTTTCCGCTTTTATCAACAAAGGCCAGCTTTAAGCCGGAGATATCGCAGCGCTGAACCACCAGCGCCAGCGGCAGGGCCGACGACGACGTTGATTTTTTCGAATCCTGCTCAGTTGGCGGCGGTGACTCTGGAGAAGCATGTTTCAGGAACTTTAAATTGGAGAAATTAAAACTGCCGTCCCGGTTCCGGTAGACATTGATTACCGGTTTATCAAGCCAAACCCTGCCGATCTCCAGCCGTTTATGCAGTAGCGGCAGCAGCGAGTAGCTTAGACCCAGTTCGGAGGCCGTCACAAAATCCCTGACCCCGTCGGCCTCTTTGACAACCAGGCCGCCGATTTTAACCCCCCGAAAAAGATCAATACTGATTGAGGATATATCAACTTCACGCCCCAAAGCACCGCGCATGGGGGGCAGCAGCAGGGCCCGCAGACGGTCCTCATTGAAATAGAATTTCAAAACCAGGCTGCCGACAAGCAACAGTACAACCACTAAACCGATGACGAAAAAAAGATATTTAATCAACTTTTTCATTTCATAAACTTCTCCCATCAGGATTCTCGGTAAAGGTTGAAACCCAAACGCAAAAAAATCTGTCAGTTACAAATAAATTCTACCCTGACATATCACCCCTGTCAACTTTTATGCAGCGATACTTTAAGTAAATATGAGCTGCCGACTGCAATTCTAAATAATGAACATCACTAGACAAGATCTGAAAGCAGCACGCCGCCTTTGCTGATATTGTCACGCTCCTCCTCATCAACAAAAATTATAATTGCGTCCTTGGGTTTATGCGCTACCCGGGCGATCACCTCGGTCACCCCCTCACACATTTCAGCTTTCTGTTCCCGACTTAACGTCCCCGCAACTCTGATATTAACGTACGGCATAAACAATCCTCCTTATAGTTGAGATTACTACAAAAACTTGTTGCTTTTACTGGTTTTTATGCTATCATAAAAATGACAGTTAACTTGCAATTATGAAGGATAATGGAGGAAAAATTGAAAAAAAGCAAACGAATTATGTTGATCACGAGCCTTATGTGCACCCTTATTTTCGGTATTTCAGCGATGGCTCTAAGCGCCCAGCAGGTAAAAGTTCCTTATGTCGTCTCAAGTGACTCCTGGTGGACTGGTATTGCTATCACTAATAATTCCGATGAAGCGATTACTGACATGACACTTTATTACACCACTAAAGATGGAGTTCAAGGGGAATTTGTACCTATAAAAAGTAGAGGTTTGGTGTTAGAACCAACACAACCAATAATAAAGAAAATTTTTGCTCCTTACAAAACAACTCTGCCGACAATCTCGGGGCATGCCATGTTATTAAATACTCTCAACGGCCTCTACAAAGGTGACAGCAACAAAACTCTTCCACTATCCCCGGGTTCGATTATCCTGAAAAATAACGGTGATCAAAAATTTTCTGTAACCGTCTATATCGGCAGTGGTGAAGGATTCGCTTTTCAGACATTTGAGTCCACCAACCCATAAAGATATTTCATACAACTATACATCTGAAGCCCGCTCAGCTGTAGTTATGCCGAGCGGGTTTTTTATTTTCTTGTCAAACACCGGTAATATGTGAATACAAGTTTAGAGTTGTCCTGATTAATTTCTTGGTGTATTGTTAAACTTTAAGTAAAATTTAGTTAGTATCCATTAAGTCAGTCGACAACTTTCAATTATAATTTAATTCTGCACATGCGAGATCTGGTACCCTCATTTTCTATAATCGACGATCTGCTGGCCGAAAACTGGGAACTGCGCTGGAAGGTTTTCAAAACCCTGCACCAGACCCATATCATTCTCCAGGATTTTGCCCGGTCGTCACAAGAGCACAAACAGGCTCAGGCCCTGTGCCGGGAGATGGCGGGCCGTCTTAACGGGCCCAGCGATGTCAATCTGCATCTGGTTCTTACCGCAGCCTGGTTTCTGGGCGGTACCCATTTTCTCCTTTTAGCTCTGGAAAAGATCGGCATTGACGACCCGGAAACCGGCAACAGCGAAACTCTCCGGGTAAAAAAGCCGCTGTTTGGAAACTATTCCGAAACCTCCTTTTTCGACTATTTTCACTCCCTGCTCAGCCGCAATAAGGCGGTTGATGCCGCTCTGGCCACAGCCATCCGCATATTCCCGGCGGAACAGACCCTAAAGCTGCTTTTAAGCCTTCCCGAAGAGGAGATTCAGACCGCCGCTTTGACACAGTTCAAACAGCAGTTTCCGGAAACTTTTTTCAACGACCTGCTTCTTCAGGATGACTTTTCCAAAATCAAGGGAAAACCGGAACTCATCGATTTTATCGGGCCGCCGCTCGAACCTGAGATTAAAAGCAAAATTGACGATTTTACAGCACGGCTGCTGAGTTCCGGAAGATATCCGGAGGCGGCCGTACGGGCGGCGGGTCGACTCCAGCTTAACGGCTGCAAGCCTCTTCTCCTTAAACTTCTGGATGAACTGCCGGCCGCGGCCGGAGCCCTGGCCCGTCTGCGGGAGCCGCAAGGCTGTAAAAAACTACTGCAGAGCGGTAAATCATGGCGCCGTAAAAAAAGGGAGCTGAGTCTGCCCGATCTGGCCTGGTGTCCGACCTCCGAAGCCATCGCCCTGCTGCAGAAAAGAGCCCTGCAGGGCAATCATGAAGAGCGGCAGCAGGCCCTGAAAGCTCTGGGTAAAATGCGTACCAATGAGGCTCTGCAGGCTCTCTACTCTATACTGACAAAGCTCAAAAAAGATAAAGAGCTTAATCTGGTTTTTGCAGCCCTCGCGGGCGACAAATGGCCGGGAGAGACCCGGATGATCGCCAATTCACTCAGTCAGTGGGCCGATAAAATTGAGCTCTATCCCCGGATACTGCAGGCTCTGGCAGCCCTTGACTACAGCGATAAATGGGCTGAAATTCTGCATGAGTTAAAGAGCCCCGTCCTCCAGCCGCAGCACCGGGAGATTGCTCTCTTCATGTGCCGTCATGCTGATCGCCACGAAATTCGTCGCAAGCTGTTGTCGCTGATCAAGGATATCGACTGGGGTTTCTCATACCGCCTATTAAATCTTATCTCCACTCAATTCAAGAGTTCCGACATAACCTTCCTCTTAAACCTGCTCGATGAGCGCAGCGAGAAACGTAAATTAACCATCAAGGAGCGCCTGACCAAGGGTCAGGATCTGGAAAATGTTGATGATGCTTTAGCCGAATTTATGAAACTTTATCCCGAGATTGCCAACCTGATTACCAGAAAAATTATTACCCGGGTGATTACGGCTAAAGTTCCCGCATTTCATGAACTCAACAAAACTCTACGGCAGCAGCCGCAGGAACTTATTGAACTGATGCTGAGTTCAAGCCCCGCCGACGACGGTAAGCAGGAGGCCGACCCGCGTGATTTCCCTCTGCTTCTAAGTATGCATCTGCTCGCAGAAATCGAGGTTGACGGCAGTGATTGTTTTGCGCTAGTAGTACATCGTACAAGGTGCTACAGCGGTTTTTTCCGGGAAAAGATTATCACTATCCTCAATCGGCTGCTGGATACTAAGGGAGAACTTGACAGTAATGCCAGTCTGATTCTCTTAAACCTGATTATCGATGCAATTCGCGGCCGGCCCCATTTCACCGCTTTACGGGAGCGCATAATTAAACGCATCAACCATATCACCCGTAACAGCCGGGAGCTTATGGTTTTTAATGAAGCTTCCCAGACCCGGGAGCTGAGAATCTTCCGCGTACGAAAAATTACCGGATGACCGCTAACGCAAACTGTTTGACAAGGCCTGAAAAACTTATGGCAAAAACCGTATCCATATTCTTTAACAACGTCAACCTGCAGATCTACAGCCAGGATGAAGAGAGCGGTAAAATCGAATCGGTTGATCTGGGAGAGATTTCGACCTCGGTTGAGATAAAGACACCAAAAGGTTCGGAGATTCTGCATCTTATTCCGGCAATGGTCTGTTATGATGACCGCATATATTATGGTCAGGAGGTCTTTACTCACAAGAAATTCAACTCCCCGGCAACCTTCAGATACATGAAACAGTACATCAGCAAAGGTCAACATCTGCCCCGGATCATCGGCGACCAGGAGATCAGCACCTTCCAGGCGGCGGCCGACCTGCTGATCAACATCATCGACCGCATCCACGCCCTCTACGGCAAGGATCAGGTAGCCATGATCGTCTTTATTGTCGAACCTCTTAATTTTCAGATGTTTGCAAAGACTATCGAAGAGTTCTGCCTGCGGATCGGTCTGATCAACTACAAAATTGTCGATGAGGCGGTCTGCGCGCTGTTGGCTTATGACCTTGCCAGCCAGATAGACCAGCACCTGGTCTATCTGATATTCGGCTATACGACAATCGATTTCTACCTGATCAAGATCGTTGAAAGCAGCCGTGAGCCGCGCCTGCAGAGTGTTATCATCTGCAGTATGCGCAAAAATTACGGGGGAGTGGATATCGACAAGGTTATTCAAGAGTGCTTTGCCGACAAGATTTCACTGAGCATGAAAAGAGTCCGGGAGATCCGGGGTAAACTCAACATTAACCCCAACTATCGCGAAACCGTTGACGGTGTGGAGCTCTCACTGTCACGCAAAGACCTCCATCAGATCCTCGACCAGAGGGGCTATGGTGAAGAGCTCAAGGTTCTGTTGCGTGATCTTTTCGATCTCGCCTCCGGGTTTGGCGTTACCTACGACAATATTGAATATGTCCTCGGCTGTGGACTGGGGCTGCCAACCCCCTACTACCACGATATAATGAAAGACTTTTTCGGCCCCAAACTTTTAAGTCACAAAGCCCATGACGCCATTCCCATCGGGGCTCTGTACTATCTGAAAAAAGGCGGCCGTCAAGCGACGATCAAGGCCAACTATGCCCTGCGGAGCCGCACCGCCAAAGGGGACGGCTACCGCTATGACATAATCGTTCCCAAAGGTACCCCCTACCCGACCCAGAGCGGGGTCACCAGCATAATCGCCAATGGATTTTTTGCCGGCCAACTTGAAGTTGAACTTGATATCTTCCGCATGGATCAACCCGAAAGCAGCAGCGATAGGGAGATCGTGATTGATGACACCGGACGAATCATGATGGAGGAGAATCTCGGTGAAGAACAGCAGTCCTTCATCAACGAAGCCCGACCGGAAATTATCCCTCTCGACCCTCCAGCTCTTGACAACGAACAGCGTCTGGAGATAATCTTTGATATCAGCCTGAACCGTGACCTGCTGATTACGGTAAAGGATCTGCGCCGCAATCAGACTATATGGAAACGCCGAAAATCGGTCCGCCTCGAATGACAAATAAACCGTGTAAAACAGATAACAGCAAGCCGCCCCAGATCCATGTAAGAATCAGCGACAAAGGCGAGATATGTATCTGGGGGCTGGAGCAGGAGCAGGAAAAACAGCTCTTGATGTTAACCGGCAATCAAGATTTGTCTAAACTGTGCGAATCAATGTCTTTCACATTGTGCGGCTAATCACAAATGCGCTTAGAACCCGCAAGTAAGAGAGGATGATCATGAGTTTTCTTGAGCTTTTCAACACCACCATCCGCAGCAACCATTCCTTAATCAACGTTATCACCTATGAAGAGGAGCGTTTCCTCTCGATGTTAAGCGAATCAACCCTCTTCAAGGACAAGAATATCATTCTCTGGGATCTCGGGGACGGTTTCAGCCCTCTGCGGGGTGATCTGGGGGGGATAAAAAACCGGGATCGGGCCGATCCCGTCACCTGCCTGCAGGAGATCAAGAAATTCAAGGATCACGCCATCTTTATTCTCCGGGATTTTCATCTCCATTTTCGCGAAAGCATAATTTTAAGATCGCTGCGCAACCTTAACCACGATCTCCGTTTTACCAAAAAAACTATCGTCCTAACCAGTCCCACACCGACCCTGCCGGTTGAGTTACGCGAGGATATATGCCAACTTGAGCTCGAACTTCCGGGCTATAAGGAGATCGAAAAAGAGCTCGACAGCATTGTTGTCAGCGCGGCCCAGGGTAAGCCGCCGACCCCGCAGCTCAAGGAGAAGATTATCGAATCAACTCTGGGTCTGTCGATGGTCAACATCAAAAATCTTTTCTCCAAAATCATAATTACGCACCGCTCCATTGATGAACGGGCCATTGAAATCATCCTGCAGGAAAAAAGAGGTATCATAAAAAAAGGGGAAATCCTTGAATTTTTCCCGGTACAGGAGAGTCTTAATGATATCGGCGGCCTCGAAAATTTAAAAACCTGGCTCCGTAAACGCAGTCAGGTATTCACCCACAAGGCCAAGGATTACGGCCTTCCCTCTCCTAAAGGGATCCTCATCATAGGTATTCAGGGAACCGGCAAAAGCCTGACCGCCAAAGCTACGGCCGGGCTCTGGAAACTACCTCTTCTACGGATGGATCTCGGCAAGGTCTTCGGCAGCCTTTTAGGTGAGTCGGAACAGAATCTGCGCCAGGCCATCAACCTGGCCGAAACCATCTCGCCCTGCATCCTCTGGGTCGATGAACTGGAGAAAGCTTTCGCCGGCAGTTCAGGTTCCGCCGGCGACGGCGGCACTTCAGCCCGGATTCTGGGTACCTTTTTGACCTGGATGCAGGAGAAAACCAAACCGGTCTTCATTATTGCCACGGGTAACGATGTCGCCCAACTCCCGCCGGAACTGATGCGGAAAGGACGTTTTGATGAAATTTTCTTTGTTGACCTGCCCTCACAGTCGGAACGCCAGGCAATCTTCAAAGTGCTGCTCGAAAAAGTACGGCCGGTAATCCGGCAATTTGATCTCAACAAACTTGCGGAAGCAACCAACGATTACAGCGGAGCTGAGATTGAACAGATCATCTATGATGCCATGTTTAACGCCTTTGACGACAACCAGCGTGAATTTACGGAAGCCGACATCCTTGCCAGCGTCAATGAGATCATTCCCATCTCCCGATTGATGAGTGAAAAAATCGACGGTCTGAAATCCTGGGCCGCGCAGAGAACCCGCAAAGCCAACAGTGAATCATGAAGAATTTACCAAAACCCAAAAATATAAGCCTCTAACCAAGCTACGGCTAATGGAGAATTATCATGTCCCACTTTACCAAGATTAAAAGCAAAATAACCGATAAGGTTTTTTTGAAAAAAGCGATCAGCGACATGGAACTCGAATACCAGGAGGGCAAGCTTAAAGCCAAAGGCTGGCTCTGGAAAAAAGAGAAAGCCGATATTATCATCCCGACCAAAAGCGGTTATGATATCGGTTTTCGCTTCAACGGCGAGACTTACGATATTGTCGCCGACTGGGATTCGATTAAAGACGTTGATCAAAATAGCTTCGTCGACACATTGAACCAGCGCTATGCCTATAATGTTGTTAAAGACACGCTGTCGCGGCAGGGTTTTCTTCTGACCAGCGAAGAGAGTAAGGCTGGCGACATAAATCTGACTTTATGCCGGGAATCCTGATCGCAAACTACCACACCTGAACCTTTCACTTAAACCGGGTTGTCGGTTTTCAATAAATCGACAACAATCCCTGGGAGAGATAAACATCATGGAAAAGATAAATATTACGATTGCCGCCGATGGTACCGTAGATCTGCAACTCGCCGGATTTGAAGGCGGAAAATGCAAGGAGGCAACCAAAGCTCTGGAACAACTGCTGGGAAATGAAATTATCGATCGAACCTTAACCAGCGAATTTTATCTGACTGAGGAGATTGAACAGGAGGAGAAAATTTCCAGCTCATAAGCTTGAAAAAATCTGGATTGACAAAATCTTTCTTGAATTCAACTGCGGTAAAAATTATTAATTTTTTTCAGCACTAAAAACTTGACAGATCACATTAAATATATTAGTATTTAAATATAACAATTTGTAACGACGTTATATTTTGCCAAGCTAAGCACCAAAATTCACATGTCAGCGGAAGCGGAGAGAGGAGAGAGAAAAATGAGCCCCAGTCAGATCAGAAGTTACAGTCGAACTTACAGCCAGTACAATTCGGATTCCGTTGACTTTCTTGAGATTGTTCAGAAAATACCGACCTTAACCAAGATCGGAGCGCTCTGCCTGGTTATGGGTAAATTCATGGGAGTCATGGCAATCATGGTTGCCTTTATCCCCGAATTGAATGTTCTCGTTGCCCCCCTGGTGATGGCCTGGGGCGGATTCGTCTTCATTGCCATTGTCCTCTGCTCAACCGACCATTTCCGCCAGAAAAAATCGGCCAACAATATTGAAGAGCAAGCGGTTGCGGATGAGCTGGAAACGGAATTAACCCATGATCAAAACGAAAGTGATGTACCTGTTACTGTAATTCCATTGATAATCGGTCAAAACTGAGCCGTTAACAACCGGCCGGAAATCAACCGATATTAATTCGAAACCGGAATCAAACTCCCCCCGGTTTCGGACATTATTCAGAATATCAACCAAGTATAAAAAAGGCACTCGGAAACCGGGTGCCTTTTTTATCAAGAATCCCTCGGCCGGGTCAAATGCCCCATTATTAAAGAGTGATAAAACCTACCCGACCCTGCATACAAAAAAATTTTTAACCGTCCCCGAAAGAATACAATAGGCGTGCCTGCCTACCATCTTATCAGCTCTCTTTCCCACCCCCATTACAACTCACTAATAATTACAAACC